>CAYJSZ010000138.1:0-5737 GCA_964372545.1 uncultured Ignavibacteriaceae bacterium | reverse complement strand
TGGAGCACAAGCCTATGTGTGTCTCAAACATTGTTGATCACGTTACGCAATTTTGTTTGACCTTGTTCAGCTTCCCATCCTTGAGATGAATGCATCGGTGTGCGTACAGGAGATTGTCAGGATTATGTGTTACCATGATTACGGTGTGACCCTCAGTGCTCAAACCCTGCAGCAGTTTCATAATCTCCTCACTCGTTGCAGTATCCAAATTCCCCGTCGGTTCATCTGCCAAAATAATCGGTGGCTGGTTCACAAGTGCTCTCGCAATGGCAACCCGCTGCTGCTCGCCGCCGCTGAGCTCATCCGGAAGCCGGAACGCCTTCGAGCGCAGCCCAACCTTTTCGAGAATCGTGATGGCCATTGCCGCTTGCTCTTTGTTGTTGCGACCTGTGATAGTCAGCGGCAGCATTACGTTTTCGAGAATTGTTAGGTAGGGCAGGAGTTGAAACGATTGGAACACAAACCCTAAATACTCATGCCGGAAATCTGCCCGCTGCTCGACGTTCAGCGAATACACTTCAATGCTGTCGACAATCACTGAACCTTCCGTTGGGTGACTTAATCCGCCGAGCACAGAAAGCAGCGTACTCTTGCCGGAGCCGGACGGACCCATTACCGCCATAAACTCACCTTGCGCAATCTCGAACGAGACGCCATCCAATGCCTGAACCTGTTCTTTACCAGTGTTGTAGACTTTTTTCAATAGTTGAACCTGGACAAGACTCATACTAATGGCTCGCAATTTCGAGTTGGACAAATACTTGATGTGCGAATGTTTGCGCATTGGTGGCCGGCGTATGATACCCCAGCGCAAGGAACAGCGCCGGAGCGATCTGGATCTTGAGCGATGTAAGAGCGGAAATGTCGGGCAGGTCGCTTCCGAACGATCCCCGCAAATCCAGTGTCGCAAAAAGATTCTCCATTAACCGCACCACGCTGCCTGTCTCCGTAATGTAATGCTTGGCTGTGAAGTCGTAATGCAGGATAATGTCGTTCGTGATGACATTCTCGCTGGCCAGTCGAGTTGTGAAGCCCGCAAGATACGAAAGCCCGTGGTGCGCACCCTCTTCCTTTTTCCCTGTTGGGATACCAACGATGCCTAACAGTGAAATCCCCTGTGTTTTTCTTTCGTTTCTCCACAAGCCAACCATTCCAATTACTTCCGTCAACGGCGTTGTTTTAACTCCCAGACTACGTAGGTGAATGCCGCCCCATTCGAACATCCCGTAGCTCAGATGTCCGCTGACATCGTAGCTTACTTCATTGTTGTGCACCTGGCGAAACCCGTTTAAGCGGATATTGTACGAACCAACTGGATCGGGAATTGCCATTGTCGCATTCAGGGGGTGTGGAAATTGCGAGTGACGATGGGCTTCTTCCGAACCCTGCGCACTGACTGGTCCCGGTGTGAACGCCAACAGCCAGACTACATGGAAGATGATGAACGTACGCTTCATTCGTTTGCCCTTTACACAAATTGTTGAGAATGCCTACAATGCCTTCAAAGCGACGGTAGGATCGAGCCGCGACGCCTTGTATGCCGGATAGATGCTTGAAACGAGTCCCACAGCAACAGCAAGAACAACCGAAAAGGCAAACAACGCATAATCCACTTGCGAAGTGCCTGTTCCATTCATCGTAAGAATGGGAGTCACCAATTTCGAAACACCCCATCCGATGAAATATCCGCTGACGCCGGCAACAAAACTCGTCAGGAACGCTTCTGTGAGAATGATCTTCATTACGTGCGTTTGACGGAACCCGATGGCACGGAAGACGCCGATCTCGCGTGTCCTCTCGTTGACCGACGCCGTCATATTGGTGATCGCAATGAGCGCTGCCACAAGCAATACGACAGCAGAGATTCCATACGAAAAATGTTCGAACCGATGCATCGCTTCCATTTTGGACTCGATCGTCTGACGGATGGCCATCACCTTTGCGGCCGGCAACTTCTCTGCTGTCTGGCGGACAATTTCTTCGATGGGACAATCGTAGCACAAAGCAGCAACCTCAATGAGGCTGATCTGGTTGGGTTTTCCAAATAGTCGCTGCGCCTCCTGAAGATCGATTAAGACAATTCCATCGTCTTGGGAACCGGTGGGCTCAAGAATGGCAGCCACGGTGAACATTTCGTCGTTGATCTCGAACGACTGGTTCAATCCGAGCTGGAGCCTATTTTTCGCATCGGCTCCAATGATTGCCCCTCGTTTCGCCGAAGGACGCTCTCCGATCAGCTTCCACCATTTCTTCAATTGTAGTTCTTCAGCGAAATTCACGCCCACGACGAGCACATTCCGCTGCATGACTTTGGTGGCATTCAGGAGTTTTGGGGCGACGATCTTGATATTCTCACGGTTTTTGATCGTGCGAATCTGCTTAACATCTTCCGTTGAGAGTTTTTGTACGTCGAGCGAAACCCCCGAGACTGCCATCCCGCCGTAGCTGAGCGCGAGTTCCTCAGATTTCGGAGCAATCAGAATGTTTGCGCCAAACTCGTCCAACTTGTTTGCGATATCCGCATTCATGATTTGCGACACGGTGATGAGCGTGACCACCGTGCTCACCGCAATCGTTAACCCAAGTACAAGAAAGATCATCTTGGTTTTCCGGCGACGCAAATTGTTCAGAGAGATGTTGTAGAGCCTCATGGTTTCTTTCGATTATCAGTGTTCAATTGTCGATTGAGTGGATAAGTCTTATATCCTTCGCTGCCAGTTCGCGACTACCCCTTCCTCAATTTGAATCTCATTTCCAACAATCGTGTTTGGGACTGCATCCGGAGGGAATCGCCCGCATGAGCCGCTGACAGCCTCCAGGTTGTTCAGCTCCCACGTCGATCCGCACGAGTTGCAGATAAGCTTGTCGCCTTTGATATGAAAGCGAATCGAGTTGCACGGCTCGCACATGCTCACCGCCGTCAGGATTTTTCCTTCACCGGTGATGTAAGCGAGCAGTGGCACATTGTTCCGCTCCGTCGTGTAGTTGAAGGCAAGGAATTTTCTTTCCTTCAACAGATCAAGCGGAATGATGATTTTGCCGTTCTGCACCTTTGAAGGAACGTCGAACATTTGCTCTCCTGCCTGAGTATAAATCACGGGTGAGACAACGACGGGGGATGCTTTAATGATCGGGTTCCCGCTTTCGGGGAGATTGAGATAAAACCATCCGCCAAACGCAGCAACAATGCCAACAATGATGATTGTTCTCAGTCGGCTCTTATCTGACGACTGCTGTTTTCCTAACACGCGCTCACGCTTCTCCTGCCAGTTTGCTTTCGCGGGCGCTTTTCCGGTGAGCGAAGCTCCGCAGCTTGTGCAAAAATCCGTATTTTCCTGAACTGGCTTTCCACATTTTGAACAAAAGTTTGCCATGATGTTGCTCCTGTTGTGATTCGGTTTCTGTTGATTTAAAATCTTGCACTTACACCTATGACCGGGAGAAATGGAATGATTGTTAGTTGTTCTTTCGAAGAATACGTCTCATCCCACACGTAGTGCACGATATTCTTTTGGTTGTAAGCATTCAGGATCTCCAGATAGACATCGAGATCGAACGATGCAAACTGAAAATGGCGTGTGAGCCGGACATCCAGTCGGTTATAAGCTGGATAGCGATCCGAGTTATGAACACCAGGAGTGGGAAACCAGCGTCCTTCGGTGGGATCATACCAGGCGGAAGCCACAGGTGTGTATGGTCTTCCGCTGCCATAGCGGAAGCGCAAACCGGATTGCCAATGTTCCGAGAATTTGTAGTTCGCCACCAAACTGATTAAGTGTGGTCGATTATAATCGAAGACGTGCAGATCGCTGTTTGTTGCTTCTTTTCGCTTTGACACAGAATAGGTGTACGACAACCAGCCGAAGAATCCTTGAGCATTCTTGAGTTGAACGTAAAACTCTACGCCGCGTGAGTATCCGTCGCCGTTATTCGAAAGATTCCAAAGCGAATCGATTGTAATGAGTCGAGAAAGATTCTTGTTGTACAGCTCAAGGCTCACCACCATTGCGTCACCCACCTCGTGTTTAATGCCGATGCCATAGCTTTCAGCACGCTTGGATTTGAGATTGCTGTTGATATCCAGCTCAAACGGTCGTGGTGACTGATAATACCATCCGTAGTCCGCCGAAAGACTCATGTGTTCATTCCAGGCATAGGAAAGATTGAATCGCGGGGAGAACGTGCTTTCCTTGCTTTTCGCAACGTAGTCATATCGAACACCAACGCTCGCACTTAGCGTTGGGGAAATGGTCCATCTGTCATCAACATAAAGTGAAGGCTTCATGGATGTTCCGGTTCCCCGAAGTTTCAGCTCGTTGAAGTTCAAGGCTATTTCGAGCGGAAGATCGATGGTGACATCTTCCTTCTCCCGGACAAGCCAGCCGCCAATATGAAGTTCATGGGCAGGAAATATGACAGTAAAGTCTTGCTTGAGCGTCCATTCTTGAATGTCGTATGCTTCTACTGCATTACGCGGTTGAACGGAAGAGCTTTTCGCTTGACTCCATGAGACGATGAAGTCCGAAAGAAAGAAATCGCCGAGCAGCGAGCGAAGTCGACCTGTTACAACGCCGCTCTTGTTCTCCCAGGAAAGATCTCCTGTGTAGTTGGGACGGTCAAAAAAACCGTACATCCGTTCTCTGGAGTAAAGCCCGGAGAAGGTCAGTTTATGATCTTGTGAAATGTTGAAATCCACCTTTGAGTTGATATCAAAGAAGTACGGCAACACGCTGTACTCACTAGCGAGATCGGTATATTTGAGCAGCACATCGAAATAGCTGCGGCGGGCAGAGAGCATTGCTGCGCCATTGGCAAATGCGAACGGCACTTCAACTGTTCCACTCGCATCCGACATGCTGATCGATGCCTCGCCTTTCAGCTTCTCCATATTGCCGGTCCGATTCTCAATCAACAGCACCGAAGAGAGCCTGTCACCGTAGCGAGCAGGAAATCCGCCGGCATAGAACTCGACTTTTTCGACTAATCTTGAGTTGAAGATACTCCAGTAGCCGCCCCCCATCATATCGAAATGGAACGGGTTTCGGATTGTTGCGCCGTCGTAAAGCACGAGATTTTCATCCGGACTTCCGCCGCGCACGTAGAGTTTGGAGTTGTCCCCGTCCGATGCGATCCCCGGTAGCGTCTGCACCACCCAGAAGATATCCTGCGCAGAACCCGGCGTACCGGCAACCATCTGTTTGCCAAGACGGGCTGTGATGCCGCTTGCATTGTACCGTTCAGGTTTTGGCGTGACTACAACTTCCTCTAATTCCAGTGCCGTTTCTTCCAGCAAGAGATCGAGCGAATTCGTTCCTTGCTTGATGCGAACGTGGGGAACAAGCCTGTCTTTGAACCCGATCATCGAAAACTTCACGGCAAACGTTCCCAACGGGATGTTCAGAATCGTGTACCGCCCCTTCAAATTAGTCGCAGCACCATAATTGGTCCCTTGAATCATAACATTGACCAGCTCCAAAGGTTGCTTCGATCCCTTGTCCAGCACCACGCCTTCGAGACTGCCTGTTTGCGCCAGTGCCGGGACATAGGTAACAATCAATACAAACAAGGGTATCGTCAGTGATTTTCTCATCTTCCTGTCAAACAAGTTAGAATTTTCGACTGCCGTATTTCCTTTCCACATCACTGATGAGCTGGGCAACGGTGTATTTGGCTTCGCGAATCCTCTCATCGACAAACGCCTTCACTTCTTGTGCCCCACGTGGATGATTGCATTCGC
>CAYJSZ010000137.1:0-5828 GCA_964372545.1 uncultured Ignavibacteriaceae bacterium | reverse complement strand
CCGTTCTTGATCTTCAACGCTTGCGGGATGGTCATCGAATATTCCACTAACCGGTGATCTAAGAACGGCACGCGCGCCTCTACCGAGGTTGCCATGGAGACCTTGTCCACGCGCATCAGCAGAAGCTCCGGCAGGCGATGCTTGAATTCGAGGTAGATCATCCGCTTCAGATAGTCGGCCTTCGGATCGCGTTCCAGCACGTGGCGGTGCCATTGACGCACAACGTCGTGTGGCGTTGGTTTCCCGTTGCGCCGCCAGCCTTTGAGCAGGTGGCGCTTGTGTGTCTCCGTGAAATTAATGGCTCCGCCCCAGAAGAGCTCCTCACCCATGTATGCCTTGCGCATATATTCAAGGGGAAGATAGTACTGCTGCTTTTCCAGCATCACTGAGGCCGTTTTGTAGATTGCCGACCGGGCGAAGGCAGGCAGCGCGCGGTAGGCTTTCCAGAGCGTGTTGTAGAACTTCAGCTCACGAAGCATCCATGAGTAGCCGGCGAACTGTTCGTCGCTGCCTTCCCCCACCTGCACGACGATCGTGCCGTTCTCTCGCGCGAGTTTCGAGACAAAGTACAGCGGAATGCACACCGGGTCGGCCAGCGGCTCATCCTGGTGATAGATGAGCTTCGGCAGGAAATCGAATGCATCGCGATGATCGATGATGATCTCATGATGATTCGTTTTGAACTCCCGTGCGATCTGCCGTGCGTAACCTAGCTCGTTGTATTGCTCCAAATCCCGAAATCCTACCGAAAACGTATCCACCGGCCGGTCCATCAACTCGGCCATCAAGGCGACGTTCGTACTCGAATCGACGCCGCCGCTGAGGAACACCCCGAACGGAACGTCGCTCATCATCCGGTCTTTGATCGATTGCTTCAAGAGCGTGCGGATGGTCGCGATGCACGACTCTTCCGTCATCGGTTGCTCATTCCCCAATAGTTTGGAATGCGCAATGGGCGTACCGTCGACGTCAATCGAGGGCTGGTTGCCGTTGGGAATCGGATCCCAGTACTGCTCCTTGTGAACGTCGCCGTCCGTCCCGACGACCATCATGTGTCCGGGCTCGAGCTTGTAGATGTCCTTGAAGAGCGTCATCGGTGCGGGGGGAACGAGAAAGGTCAGATAATGATCCATCGCCTCTTCGTTCAGCTCCCGATGAACCTGTGGATGCTGGAGAATCGCTTTGATCTCGGAGCCGAAAACAAAATTGCCCTGCGCGAACGTATAATAGAGCGGCTTGATGCCAATACGGTCGCGTGCGAGGATGAGCCGCTGCTTCCGCTCGTCCCACAGAGCGATGGCAAACATGCCAAGCAATTTGTGCACGAAGTCGAGACCATATTCCAGATACGCGTAGAGAATTGTTTCCGTGTCGGAGCGCGAACGATACGTGTAGCCCTTTGCCTCGAGCTCTTTGCGGATGACAAGATGATTGTAGATTTCACCGTTGAAGACAATGGCAACGGATTTGTTGTGAGAAAACATTGGCTGGTTGGCAGCAGGAGAGAGATCGACGATGGCAAGGCGGCGGAAGCCGAGACCGACGCGGCGCGCAGGATCGAGAAACACACCGGCGGCGTCGGGTCCGCGATGCGCAAGGGTATCCCGCATCTTGATGAGGAGCTGCTCATCAAGCGGTTGGGTTACGTTTGCATATTGCAGGACGCCTGTAATGCCACACATGGTTATGCCGCAGATTGATCAAGAATTTGGAGTGATGGAGTGATAGGAGAAAGAAATCGTCCTCACTATTCCATCGTTCCATTATTCCCGGTCATTGTCTATGTCAGGCTTTCGACTTGCCTGCTTTTTCGAAGATGTCTCACGCCGAAATATCCGAGCGCGCCGAGAACGAGAATGTTGACCGCAAGACTGAGATTCTTTCCAAGATAAAATCCTCGTGGCTCGAATCTCATCGTCAGCGTGTGCACGCCCGGCGGCACGACGACGCCGCGGAAAAGATAGTTGACGCGATAGATGTCCGTCGGGTTGCCGTCGATGAACGCTTTCCATCCCGCCGGATAGTGCGTCTCGCTCAACACGAGCAGATTGTTGCCCGACGCGGTGACCTTCAACTCGAGGTCCTGCAGCCCATACCGCACGACCTCTGCCCGGGCACCCGTCTGCGGCGGCTCAACGGCGCGCCCCGGATCCTCCATCATGTAGGCAACATCCCGTGGGTCGAACGACATCGCCGCAATTCTGTCGAGAATCTCTTTTCCCCCGGCTACTTCAAACCGATTCACGAAGTACGCGCGCGGAAGATTCGCCGTGTTGTGGTACACTTTCATCTGCGCTCCGTTGTAGACCAGCAACAACGGCGCAAGGGTATCCGGCTGGTTGCTGATGATGTACTTCACGTTCATCAGACTCCAGAGCAGCGGGTTCTGCAATCCCGCCACGTCGACCATATCCTGGTAGGTGCGCATCTTCGCGCCCTGGTACCCGAAGGCGTTCTGAATCCTCCAGTACGCCAACGTATTGTCGTACGGTGCTTCGCCATTGACAAGCTGTAATACTCGGTACGCTGATGAATCCTGCTGCAAGAAGCGAACATAGTCCGGCGTTGTAAAGTGCTGCTGCAATTGCTGACGGTTTTGTGTTTCCATCGGCTTGTACGCCACGCGCCACAAATCCACGACAACCGCGGCTACCAGAATGACAACGGTTGTTTGCAGACTCAGTGATTTTTTCAGGCAGAGATAGATCGACCCGAACGCAACGAGCAGCAGCAACGCCACGACAATAACATCCGTTACGACCATGTTCACCATGAAATTATACAGCTCCTGAATGACCGCCGGCGGTTGGCCGGAATAACTTTTTAACAACGCTTGCGATGAATGGAAGTTGCCGTAGATGCCACGCACGACACTTGGCGCCGCCAGACCCACCACGGCGACCGCCGCGAGCCCCCCGAGGACAAACTTCCACTTCTTGGCGCTGGCAGGAGTCATCGATTGATTCCGGAGCGCCATCAACGACAGCAGGCCGTATCCTGCCAAGAGCGGCACCATGATATCCACGAGCACCAGAATCATGGAGGGGACGCGGAATTTGTTGAACGTGGGGAAGTACTTGTACATCAGGTCGTACACCACAGGGAATTCTTTACCAAACGCGATCAACAACGAAACGGCCGTCATCACGCCGAGGTACTGCACAAAGGGGTCTTTCCGACTTCTTAGTAACCCGATGATGGCGAGTATCAAAATGATCGCGCCCATGTACGGCGGTGCATTAGTAAATGGTTGGGGACCGACGTAGGTACTAAGCCGATAGGGTTGGTTGTTCGTAAGCGGACCGCGGTATTCGGTGACGCCGAACCCGTACCACGATGGAACCAAGAATGTCATCACCTCGCCGACGCCTAAGGACCAGTTCGTTGCGTAGTCGTAATCGAGTCCGCCTTCGACCGTCTTCGTCTCGGAGGTCTTTGTTGCCTGAACAATGGGGTTGGAACCCCGGATCGAATACGGGTTATACTCCAACACCGACAGATACCGGTCGGCATCCATCGCAAACGCCAATCCCGCAGCCAAGGCAAACACCAGACCCGTTCGGACTATCGGCTTCCAGTCCTCTTTTTTGAAAAGCCCCCGAAGGAGATAGAAGAGAAAATAACCGCCGAGTGCGAAGAACACGTAGAACAGCATTTGCACGTGACCCGGCGAGAACGCAAAATGAATCAGCACGATCAAGAGGAGAGCGTAGAGAATGCTGAACCGCTCGCGGAGCTTTTCAACGGTCAAGAGGATGTACGGAAGAAACGCTATCACCGCAATTTTCGTGTTATGCCCGATCATGATCCAGATGATAATATAGGTCGAGTACATCGTCGCCAGGGCGATCAACAACGCAACGCCCTTGTGGCGGAGCTTGGAATACGCGAGCAGATAAATCCCTACGCCAAACAACATATAATACACGAGTACCCAGCCCACGTTTAGATTCATCAACTGGCCGACGACATCCGCCGCCCACTTGACGACGAATGTGGAGAGATCAAACCAGCGATTTCCCGTCACGGTCAAGCTTGCATAGCCCGGCATGCCGCAGAAGATATAGGGATTCCAGAGCGGGAAAACACCCTGGTCTCGTGCATCGTTGAGCATTGTGTCGAAGCTGTGGGAAGCGAGGTTATCGGATGAGAGAAACGTCTTCTCTTCGATGACAATTTCGTGGAAGAATACCAGGAGACTCATGACCACCACAGCGATCGCGGCGAGATGCTGATAGCGTTGAGGAAGAAAATCCTTTTCCCCGCCCTCACGCGCAGGGGTCTGTCGATCTTTGGATTGTGGGGTCATGGATTAGGATTGGCGGGGTTGGTAAGCGTAGAGAGAATCGAGCAGAACGGCAAGCTGGTTGGTGATTTCTCTTCGGTCATATTTGCCGATCGCCTCGTCGTTTGGCTCGAATGTTTCTCTACGATAGCCAAATTTCTCATAACATTCAAGAAACGCGCGTTTGATGGCGAGAACGTCTTGATTCGGGGCGACGAAACCCGATCGTGTCTCGCGCAACAGCTCCGCCACCGCGCCGTCCGGTGCCAGCGCGAGGATTGGACGCCGCGCACCGAGGTACTCGAACACTTTGCCGGGCACGATCTCCGCGCTGTCTTTCGTCTCATCGACAACCAGGAGCAGCGCGTCGGCACGAAGTAGCTCGCGGATACTCTCCGCGTGCGGGAGATACGAGACAACTTCGATGGCGTTCCGGATCGACGAGGCGCGAAACATTTCCTGCACTTCCGTGCCGAACCGCCCGATGAACTTCAACCGAACTTTCCGCTCTTCCAGTTTTCCTTCCTCCACCAACTCTTTTACTGCCTGGAGAAACGTTCTCGGATTCCTCACGCCGTACATCGAGCCGGTGTAGGTAATCGTAAACTTCTCGTCCGACTTCGGCGATATCTGTGGGTAGTCCGCACGGTCGAACCCGTTGGGCAAATAAAAGAACTTCGTGCAGGAGATCTCGGGATACTTCGCCATCATGTCTTTCAGGATTCCCCGCCACGCCGCCTCCACTATGTTGGCATCCCGTAAGACCGCTTGTTCCATCGAGCGGTCGACGGCGCGCGGAAAAAACCAGCGGTTGGGCGTTGACAGAAAACCTGTCCACGGGTCGCGAAAGCCGGCTATCCACGGAACTCCTGTTGCGCGGTGCAGCCGTTGTGCGATGACCGAGGTCGTGTAGGGCGGCGACGAGGAGTAGATCGCATCGATCTTTTCTCGTGCAATGATCTCCCTTCCCTCCCCAACGGCGTACGGAAACCAACCGATGCGTGCGTCGGGTAAAAAAAATGTCGCGCGGACAAATTCTGCCAGACTCTGTGTGAGCGTTCGTCTGCCGTTCCCTTGCGGGATATTCTCCACATCGACCGGAGCGTTTGCAGGTTTGCCCGTCAGCCTCCGGTAGAGCTTGTAGGGCTCAAAGATTTTCGTGCGGTAGACGGTGGCATGGATTGGGATTTCCGCCAGCAGCGATTCATCGCGAGCGGGGTAATCCGCATCGCGCACCGTCAAGACTACCGGCTGCCAGCCGAATTCCGGCAGGTACTTCACAAACTTTAGCACGCGCTGGACTCCGGGCCCGCCAGAGGGAGGGAAGTAGTATGTGACGATGAGAACCTTTTTCATTGTGCGCTGATACTCACGGATTTTCGCGGATGTTCGCTGATGCTTACACCAGAATGAGTTGCACAGGGCTGCGTCAATCGTTATTGACGCACTACTGATTGATTCTATGGCTTCTTTGCAAGAACAAGTAAGCCTGTACCGGTTTTATTGTCAGAGATATAATCAAGATACATCAACGGCAGGACAA
>CAYJSZ010000136.1:0-5831 GCA_964372545.1 uncultured Ignavibacteriaceae bacterium | reverse complement strand
AAGGCGCAGGAAATCCGCAACGAAGTACAGGAAATCAAACAGCAGATCGACGGAGAAAAGAGCCAGGGAAGCGAATAAGCGCAGTACACGAATTCGACCAGCTCTACACTACGCCACCACGACGTACTGACCATCCACCAACTCGAATGTGTGACATCGTGCCGGGCACACCGAGCAACCGCGAAAAATTTTTTGCGCGTCTCGACAAGCTTCTACCCCTGAGAACACAGCGGCTCATCGCTGCGCTCTCGGTAATGTCGGTTGTGACCGCACTCGCCCAGAAGAACGAGCACTCAGCAGGCCTTCACATTATTCCTGCTCCTCAGCACGTCACACAACGCCCCGGACTTTTCAAGATTACATCTCAGACACGGATCGTGCTCGGCGAGGGGAGCAGGCAAGAGGATGCATTTGCCGCCGAGGAAATCAATGAGCGGTTAGATGAATTGAAAGATACGCGGTTAAAGATCATGAAAGAAGAATCTCTCCGGCGACTCACGAGCAACTACATCTTCATCGGGTCGCCGCGCAGCGATCTCGCAAAAGACTTTTTACGCAGACGTGATGGAGCGCTCACATCCGAGATGAAGGAGGAAGGATATTTTCTCGACGTCAACAATGAGGGGGTTGCCATCATTGCCGAGTCCGCGCGCGGAAGATTCTACGGCGTCATGTCGCTTCTCCAGCTTTTGGCGCAGGAAAAGAAAAGCGTCGTCGTGCCGGCCGTGTCAATTCACGATTGGCCGTTACAGAAGATGCGCGGCATTACCGACGACATCAGCCGCGGTCAGGTGTCCACGATGGAGAATTTTAAGAAGATCGTTCGCTTCCTTGCGCGCTACAAGCTGAACGTCTACTCGCCGTACCTCGAAGACATGTTCGTGTTCAAGAAACATCCGCGCATCGGGAAAGAGCGCGGCGCGTTGACGGCAGGCGAAGTCAGAGAATTGGACGCGTACGCAAAGAGATATCATGTTGAGCTGATCCCGATTTTCGAGACACTCGGCCACTGGGAGAACATCCTCGCTCTGCCCGAGTATGTGAAGTATGCCGAGTTTCCCGGAGCACACACGCTGAACGTCTCCAACCAAGCCGTCTACGCTCTGCTGGATGAGATGATCGGCGAGTTGGCCGCAGCCTTTAGTTCTCCGTACTTCAATATGGCGGCGGATGAGTCGTGGGACGTCGGATTGGGCGCCAACAAAGAGCGAGTGGCCAAGAGCGATCTGGCCACAGTGCATGCCGAGCACTATAGGCGCCTGTTCGAAATACTCAAGAAATACAAGAAAAAGCCCATAATGTATGGGGATATTATCCTCAATAACCCGACTATTCTGGACAAAATACCGAAGGATATAATAATCGTCGACTGGCAGTACGGTGTGTCCGACAGGTACGCCAGTCCGTCGACGTTCAACAATGCCGGTTTTCCGTTTATCGTCTCTCCGGCCGTTTGGAATTTCACCGGCCCATTCCCGAATTATCTCAACACGTTCGTCAATGTCAGGAATTTGAATCGAGATGGATTTCTCAACGGTGCACGGGGCATTCTTACCTCCAACTGGAACGACTACGGCGGCGAGGCATTCCGCGAGCTCAATTACTACGGCTACGCGTGGACGGCGGAGTGCGCGTGGCAGCCGCTCAAGGCGGACGTGGTGGAATTCGACAAGAAGTTCTTCACGGATTTCTTTGGCTCCGAGGCTGCTGCGCAACTCGCTCACACCGTCTACACGATTCTCTCCGAACCGTACAACCAGTACAACTGGCACGAGCTCTGGCGCCATCCGATGCTGCCGCTTCGCGCGTCTGGCATGAACTATCTCTGGCGCGTGCAGAGCATAGAGTCGACCATGCCGCTGGCGCAATCTCTTCTCGCGCGGCTTGCCACACAAGCAACGCGTCACAAAGAGCAGGTTGAGTATCTGCAATTTGTCACGCAGCTCAACCTCTGGTTTGCGTCGAAGCTGCGCGTCGGTGAGCGCGTTCGGCTGCTCACGAACAACGTTCCGCCCGCGGCCGACAAAGATTCAATCCGCACGGCAGCTTTGGATCTGATGAAGGAGGTTGTTCCAGGCCTGATGAAACTCAAAGAGGAATTTCGGCGACTGTGGCTTGCGACCAATCGACCGGATAACCTGCACTGGTTGATGCAACGGTACGACCGTCAGGCGATGTACTGGCAGGAGAAGATTGCTTCGGTCGAGAGGGGAGAACAGTGGACGGATCCAACCATTGAGAGCCAGTGGATTTACCATCCGCACGCAAACCCGCGCAAACGCGATTCGACCGCAACACAAGTGTCTCGGACATACTTCAGGAAAGTCTTTACCGTTGACACCGATCCAATGAACGCGATGCTTCAGCTGATCGGCGACACGCACGCCCGTGTGTGGTTAAACGGAAAGGAGTTGGGAGAAACGTTTGTCCGCACGTCGTTGTCGCTGAGTGTCGAGTATCAGCGGGTTAACATGTGGGATGTAAGCACCTCGCTTGTGAAAGGCAACAACAGTCTCGCCGTCGAGGCTGCGAATTACGACACATTCGGCTCGGCGGGGGTAAATCTCTATGCAGAGATATCCTCACCGAGCATTCCAACCGTCAAAGTGATGACCGACTCTACCTGGCGAGTGACGGACGCCGCTCAAGCGGGCTGGCAGAACACGACATACGATGACTCTGCGTGGTTGAGCGCCGTCGCAAAACCGTACCCCGTCCCGGTTATCCGCCCTGATCTCTCCTCCCGCCGCACCTCGTGGATTGAGCGGTAGCATTTGACCACGCGAATCTGTATCCTCGAATATATGGTGTGCTGAAACCGCACAGCTCGTGCGTTCGTATAGGCCGGGAAAGGGCGGAATGTTCATCGACAAATATAAGTATGCGTTCCTGAGCCGCATGCGTCGTCCGGAGGGCCTGCCGCCGCGCGTTAAAAAGGACTTTACAATTCATCTAGGAGCCTCGCCCGCCGCGGTGTACGAAATCTCGTTGGCCGTTACGCTTCTTCTCGTCATCGCAGGGTTCAAGTACATCTCCTTCTCCCCGTCGCGACCCAAGCTTGCCGTTCACGGCCAAGAGTTAGTAAAGGTTGAGGATATCGAGATCACCCGCCAGGAAGACCGCCCGCCGATGCCGCCCAAGCCGCCGATAGTCATTGAAGCGCCGCCGGATGAAGTCCTTGGCGACGTCTCCCTGGTAAGCACGGAAGTCCGCGTGGACGAGGCTGTTGCACCCCCCGCCCCGAAGCAACAGGCGAGCGATGATAGTGAGGAGTATTTTGTGGCGGTGGAGGAAATGCCGCAGCTGATCGGGGGAATGACAGCGCTCATGAAAAACTTAGAATACCCCGAGCTTGCGATCCGTGCGGGAATTCGGGGCCGCGTGTACGTGCTTGCCTACGTGAACGAGCATGGTGATGTGGCCAAGGCAGAAGTGTTGAAGGGCATCGGGGGCGGTTGCGATGAAGCGGCGCTGGCGGCGGTGAAGAAGATGAGATTTATCCCCGGCAAGCAGCGCGGGAAAGCGGTGAGAACGCGCATCTCTATTCCGGTTGAATTTCGACTGACGGTGGAAAAGTAAATCCCAACGACTTTCCAGCGTCCGCTAACGCCTCGTTAGAAGATAAACGGCGCGCACCGTCGCGCGATTTTTTCTTTGCAACTCTTCCCAATTTCCTCTATACTTGCCCGCGCCATCGACCGCAGACCTCGAAACCCGGAACCGGAAAGTCGTGACTGAATGAACTACGGCTGGCTCTCCATACTCCCGCCTATTCTTGCCATTGTGCTTGCCATCTGGACCCGGCAAGTGTTTATCTCGTTGTTTCTTGGAATCTGGTCGGGGTGGGTAATCCTCTCCGGCGGAAATGTTGTGACGGGATTGGGGTCGGCGATCCAGGCCAGCATCGATGTGTTCAAGGATGCGGGCAACACGCGGGTCATCATCTTCTCGTCGCTTATCGGAGCGTTGATTACGTTGACGCAACGCAACGGCGGTGTGCAGGGTTTTGTCGAATGGATTCAGCGAAAGAATCTCGTCAATTCCCGGCGCGCTGCTGCAATCATGGCGTGGGCGATCGGCATGCTGATCTTCATCGAGTCAAGCATCACCTGTTTGGTGACAGGCGCGGTGTCGCGGCCGATTTTTGAGAAGTTTCGCATCTCGCGCGAAAAACTCGCGTACATTTGCGATTCTACTTCGGCGCCGGTTTGCATCTTGATTCCGCTGAACGCATGGGGCGCGTATGTGCTGGGTCTGCTGGACCGCGAAGGAGTGCAGGGCTCGATCACCGTATTCTTTGAGACGATCCCGCTCAACTTCTATGCGATTCTTGCCGTGGCGCTCGTTGCCTTCATTTCCTTTACCTTTCGAGATTTCGGTCCGATGAAAAAGGCGGAAGAACGCTCAGCCACCACCGGTAAGACCATAGCCGACGGCGCTATGCCCATGATCTCGGAAGAGACCACTTCGGTTCAGCCCAAGGGCGGCATCCCGCTTCGCGCGACCAACATGCTATTACCCATCGGGTCGATGATCCTGATGATGCCGATTAGTCTCCTGATCACCGGCAATGGCGACATGACTGCGGGATCGGGATCAACGTCGGTGCTCTGGTCGGTTCTCGTGGCGATCTTGGTTGCGGGAATACTCTCGGTTGCTCAGCGCATTTTGAATGTACATGAAGTGGTCAACCTCACACTCAAAGGCATGGGCGGGCTGATTCCGCTCGGTATTCTGATGAACTTCGCGTTCGCCATCGGCGACACGACAAAAGCACTCGGCACAGGACAATACGTCGCTACGGTGGCGCAGTCCGCTCTTCATCCGGCAACCGTCGCACCGATCATTTATCTGACATCTTGCTTCATCGCGTTTTCCACGGGCACAAGCTGGGGTACGTTCGCCATTATGATGCCGATCGCCGTTCCCACCGCAGCTCTCACCGGCACCAGCCTTCCACTCTGTGTCGCCGCGGTGCTCAGCGGCGGCGTGTTCGGCGACCACTCGTCGCCCATCTCGGATACAACACTCGTCTCCTCCATGGCCGCGGCCAGCGACCATATCGACCATGTCAAAACTCAACTGCCGTACGCTCTTACCGCCGGCCTGGGCGCCCTTCTGCTGTTCACTCTTTTCGGTTTCATCCTTCATTAAAGAAATTCGCCGCGAGAAAAGATCATTTTTCCGTCGCTGCACTCTTGAACAACTGACGACAAATGATTATTATACATCGTCATCCAGTCAGGGGGTTTATGAAGAAATACATTCTGTTCGGTTTACTGGCAGGGGTCACGATCTCCGCATTGGTCATCTACCTGCGTAGAAAGAAGTTAGCCGGCACCGAGTTCCAGGGATTCTTTGACTCGTCCGCTGTCGCGGACGAGCTGTTCGGCGACGCGTTCGAAGAGCTGCCCGATCGTCCGTAATGCCGTCGCGGTAGTGCGCGCGTGATCTCGCGCGATACGCGCATCATCATTCTCATCGGATTGCCCCACGCGGAGAAGACGAATCATCAGCGTCTTCACACTGCATCCTCCCGTTTCTATCCGCTGTGAGAAAAAGTTCCAATTCCCGTGCATTGTCGGCGAGCGCTTCAGCCCGAGAAGAAACACCTACAGCCTGTCGCTGAATTCACTTCAAGTGATTTCAAAAAAGAATCCTGTGAAATGAAAATCGCACACCCCCGAGGGTAGTGTCCTAATTTGCTGGGCTGTCACGCTTGTCCCGACGTTTCTTGTCGGGAGTCCCCCGCAGAAAAGATTTGCGGGGCAGACACACCGTGACAGGAAAAAGAGAAAACGGTCACGGATTGGTCCGTGACCTCCTTGTCG
>CAYJSZ010000135.1:0-6003 GCA_964372545.1 uncultured Ignavibacteriaceae bacterium | reverse complement strand
AGCCTTTCGAAATCCTCCAGGTGTCATCATCTGTAATCAGCAAAACTCCTGTTAACGCCGTGATGCCGATCCAGGTCGGAATTTTTTCAGTCGTAAACGCTTCACGTGCATAGCGCGACCAGTCGCCCGGAATGTTCTCGAATATGGTGTACCATCGTAACGGCTGGTTTCTCGATGGCAACATCTGCAACGAGTCTCGTAACACTTGCGATATGCCCTCAACACTCCGCAGCGAATCCCGTTCAACGGCAGAGGCTTGGAGAAGAACGGTCGCCCGCGCATCCTGGGCGGGCGCAGTGGAGAAGCACAGCATCAAGCAGCATCCGCACAAAACAGATATGGAGAATAACGTTTTCATCGTCGCTCTTAAAAACGAATGCTCAGCATGATTCCCATATCGTCGGAATCTGATTGGGGTACGATGGACACAGAACTGGAGCGGTCGTTGAGCCACTCCACCACCTTGGTGCTGAAGACGCCGACCAACGCTCCAACAAAGCAGTCGCTTACCCAGTGGGTGCTTTCCGTGATGCGGCTGATGGCCACCGCAGATGCCGTCGCATAGGAGGTGTACGAAAGCCACGGCTTGCGATAGACATCTGTGAGCGTCGCTGCCGCGGCGAAGACCGTTGCCGTGTGTCCCGAGGGGAATGCGTCGTAGTTGGCATAACCCCGTTTTCGGTCCCGATTCTGGCGAAAGTACGCGAAGGGACGACTGAATTTCCCTCCCCTACGCGAAGCAGCGCTGGGGCGTTCACGGCTGAAGAGATGTTTGAGCAACTGGGTCGTCGCCCCGCTCAGCGCAAACGATTCCAGCCCGATTACCCCCGCGCGCTTTGCCACTTGATCTTCCGCGTACAGGCCGTACACCAATAATCCGCCGAACATTCCTAACGAAACCCTGCCGTCGCCAAGCCCGGTAATCACCGGACTGAGCTTCCGCATCGTGGAGCTGCGTGTTTTCCATCCGTGCAGCGCAGAATAGGTTTGCTGGTCTGTTTGCAACAACGCAAGCGTTACCGGTACCGACGCGACGGCAACGACAAACAAACTGTGGTCTGATGCCGAGACTTGGCCTTCACGTTCCGTAGTCGAGAGTTGTTGTTCCTCCTGCTGGAGAGGATCATCCACATTCCCGTTGTTCTGTTCAGAAAGCAAAAGATCTGGCGGAATATCGGGCGAGCAAAGGAGATTAAGCCATCTTTCCTCAAAAAATAAAACGCGACTCGACGTGGAGGAGGGAGCACTGCCTCCCGGATTGCTGAACGCCCGACCAGCCGACTGTGCAATAGCTAACGTCGATGTCATCGAGAGAACTGTTGTAATCAGTAAGAGGCGTACCGAGACAGCCGGGGGGTTGCTCCTCATATCTCCTCCTTACTTCGTATGGAATACTTATTGATCGACGACCGTTTCACCGATGAACCGGCGAATCGACAACACGCTGCCGAGTACGCCGAGCAGAGAGCCCGCAGCGACGATGATACCGTACGTGGTCTGATCGACTGTGACAAGGTCTGAGAGTTGAACGGAAAGGAATTGCCCAAGGTACCGCAAGGCGGCAAACACGACAGCGGCCGCCAGAATACCGCCGATCAGTCCCTGCACGAGCCCTTCAAGAATAAACGGTATGCGGATGAACATCCGCGTGGCGCCGATGAGCTTCATCGTCTGAATGATCTTGCGCTTCGCGTAGATGGCAAGCCGGATAGTATTCGCCACGAGGAAAATCGCGGAAATGGCAATGAACGCGCCGATACCCAGCGCAAGCCAGAGGAAGGTCCGGGCGCGCTTGTCCAGCATCTCCAGCAGCGACTTCCGATAGATAACCTCTTCCACACCCTTCAGCTCTTTTGCAGACTGGTACACCGATTCCGCGCCGGCGACCGTTTTGTAACCATCCCTCAAGAACACTTTGAACGACGCGGGCAGCGGATTGAAGTCGAGCACTTTGTGAATATCCTCGCCAAACTCCCGGCGAAAGATCTCCGCCGCTTCCTCTTTGGAGATGTAGCGTACCTCCTGCACGGCTTCGAGTGCTGCAACTGCAGTGCGGAGCGCTTCGGTTTCTTCATTGGTCAGATGGTCCGCGAGGAAAATTTCCAGCTCCACTTTATTTCGAAGCCCTTCGATGACGCTGTTGGCGTTGACGAGCAGAATTGTGAAAAAACTCAGCAACAGAAGAGAAAAGCAGATGGTGAAAACGGCGGCGATCATGGAGAGCTTCGCACGGCGAAATCCCGAAATACCTTCTTTGAGCAAGTAGCCGATGTGCATGCGTTAGGTGTGAACTGTTCTGCCAACGGGGTATGAACCCAGGACGCGTACAAACATACTTAACTCTTTAATCTGTTTCAAGGCGGAGGCCACTGACTGATCACGGCGTGAGCCTTGGATATCGAGGTAAAACAGGTATTCCCACGGCTTCCCGACGAGCGGTCGCGATTCGATCTTGAGGAGGTTGATCTCGCGCAGTGCAAAGACTGCAAGAGCTTGGTACAGGGCGCCTGGAGTATTGCTGAGCGAGAAGACGAGAGACGTCTTCGCATGTGCGCTCGGCCGGATTTGTCTCCTCGATAGAACCAGAAACCGCGTGAAGTTATGATGGTTGTTCTCGATGTTCCGACGCAGAATCCTCAGCCGGTACAGGCGTGCAGCACGTGCACCGGCGATGGCAGCCGCGTCGATCCGCTCCTGTTCGCGAATCATTTTGGCGGCCCCCGCCGTGTCATGATGCGCCACCACATCCACGCCGCGAAGAGAACGAAGGAACCCGTCACACTGACCTAACGCCTGCGGGTGCGAATAAACGGTGTGCACCTGAGGAAGCGAGACCTCCGGTAATGCCATCAGATGGAGCTGTATCCGCAACTTCAGTTCACCGACAATGGAGAGTCGATGGCCAAGCAACAGGTCGTAATTCTCGTGCACGCTGCCGAAGAGAGAGTTCTCGATGGGAATGATGCCGAGATGGGAGGCGGAGCGCGAGACGAATTGAAAGACATCCTTGAAGCTTGCAAGCGGTTTCACTCTCGCACGCTTGCCAAACAGCGCTCGAGCGGCTTGTTCGCTGAACGCGCCGGGTTCACCCTGGTATGCGATGGTAGGCATGGGACCTCACCCCCGCCTGCCGCAAGCATCCCGCTTTGCGGGACGTACGGCGGGCAGGCTCACCCTCTCCCAGGAGGAGAGGGAATCTTGGTCTAAAAATTCGATTCATCACGCCATCGGATGACTCCCCACGGGTCCTGTGACTTCAGGCGTGCGAGCGCGAGGTTTGCGTACCCGTCCACACGAATGACATCGCTCGGGTTGAACGTAACGGTTAGATTGAAATTGCGCGTGACATTCGCGCGAACGTTAAGGGAATCCGTGGAAAGCGAGATGATGTTGTTCCAGACGAGGTCGAGCCGCTGAACATTCCGGAACAGGCCGTACGTCGTACGCATCTCCTCATCCCTTCCCCATGACACATCCACTCCACGGTCATAGTCGCGATAGACGAAACTAAAATCGCCGTTCAACAACTGACCGTAAATGCTGGTATCCCGAAACGTGTAGGCATAGCGCATATTCTGAAAAACACCTTCAATCGTCGTCGCATCGCCGAGGATGGAAAAGCTGTCGTCGGAGCTATCGTCCAATCCGGGCGCAAACGGATTGCATGAACTTATTACGACTGACACGAAGGCTATTGTCAAAATCGTTTTCATCGGAATGTCTCTCCCCAGACTGAAGTCTAGGGCTGTTGTTCTGGGGCTATTGTCCAAATTCCCCCTTGAAATCGCTCCATGTAAAATCGTTCTGTGCGATGGCGATATCCACCCAGCGCCAGATGACCCAGTTGCGAGACTTATCGGCAACCATTGAAAAAATTGCGCGGCCGCGTGCTTCCTTCGGGATGTTCGACTGCGTGTGCGGAATGTTCAGCCGATAGGTAGCTTCGTATTGCGCGGAGTCGGATTGAATCGACTGCGCGACCAGCGTAAGAAACTCCAGCGACGGCACCGTCCCGCTGGGAACCTTCGACTTTGTATTCTCAAAAAACTGTTGCTCGGATTGGCGCGTCCAGTTTACAAAGACCGCGCCGTAACGCAACCGGGCCTGCGGTGTCGGCTCGAAGGAATAATTCCTGTTCGCCGTGCTCGAATCTGCGAACGCGCGAGCGTAGTTCACGGCATTTAAATCCCGAAACGCGTTCGTCATATTGGTAAAGACGATTGCCGGCTCGGTTGGCGGGAGATAGCTGGAGCTCGTCTGGGATGGCGAATCCGGCTCTCGCGTGTCGAAGATGCCGCAGCCGGCAAACACTAAGAAAAAAGGGAAGAAAATGGTGACAGATCTCGAAGACTTCATCGACGTTCTACCGATTACACCGGCACACGGCCTTCGAGCGCCCGCGAAAGCGTCGCCTCGTCGGCGAATTCAATGTCCGAACCCATGGGCAACCCGCGGGCAATCCGAGTGACTTTGACGCCGAGGGGTTTGAGCAATTTCGAGAGATAGAGCGTCGTCGCTTCGCCCTCGACGTTTGGGTTGAGCGCGAGAATCACCTCTTCGATACCGTTGGTAACGCGCGGCAGAAGCTCTTTGACGCGCAGGTCGTCCGGGCCGATGCCGTCAAGTGGGGAAAGTGCCCCGCCGAGGACGTGGTAGAGGCCCTTGAATTCATTCGTTTTCTCCAACGCAAGCACATCACTCGGCTCTTCGACCACGCAGATAGCCGAGCGATCGCGTTTCTGGTTGGAGCAGATGAGACAGGGGTCGGCCTCCGTAATGTTCGAGCAGATGGAACAGTACCGCACCTTGTCCTTCGCGTTGACCAATGCTTTCGCAAAGGTCACAACCTCCTCACGCTCCATCTTCAACACGTAGAGCGCAAGGCGGTGCGCCGTCTTCCTGCCGATTCCGGGTAGTTGGGCGAATTGCTCCGCAAGCTGTTCAACCGATTCTGCGGTGTACATAAGACTTATGCCTTTGCGTAAACAGCTAAAAAAAATTGCCACCAAGACACCAAGAAACACATTAAATTTTATACTTTGTATGTTTGAACACAAGAGCACTCTTTGTGTCTTAGAGCCTTCGTGGCAAAGCTTTCAAACGTTGTGGAAGATCAAATGTCAAATTATAGACCGGGGAGATTCAGGCCGGGGATGTTCGGTACCATGCCGCTTGTAGCTTTCTGCATTTCTTCTTGGGCCATAGCCGCTGCTTTTTCGAGGGCCTTGTTCGTTGCAGCAACCACGAGGTCTTCCAGCATATCTTTCTCTTCGGGGTTAACGATTTCTTTTTCGATCTCAATCTTCACAATCTGTTGCTTGCCGTTGGCTGTCACCTTGACCATGCCGCCACCCGCTTCACCGACAACGGTTTTTTGTTCGAGCTCCGCCTGCACCTGAGCAACTCTCTCCTGCATCTTCTGCACCTGCTTCATCATCGACTGCATATTCGGCATGCCGCCTTTGAACATGAACCACTCCTTTATGCGATCAACGTTGCGATATCTTTGGAAATTTATTTCGAAATCAATATAGCGGGAATTGGAGGGAAATGCAACGAACGGCGCGGGCTTTTGCAGGCGACGATTCGAATCGTTGCCTGCGCCTTGAGCAATAAGGAAGTTGACTTTCGGCATATTTTGAAATATATTTATGCAGAGTCGGACAAGATATTGTCCGACTTTTTATTCCGCAGTAGCTCAATGGTGGAGCATCCGGCTGTAAACTGTTGCAGCTTTCCCGAGTAATCGGGATTGAAACATCGGGTGAATTCAGAGAAACCTGCCGTTCGCGAAAGCGAATTATGGTAACCCTGAGCGAACTTCCGCGAAGAGAACGCATGTAGCGGAAAACGTGCAGAGACTAGAGGATGAGGATTCTCTCCAATAAGCCTCACAAGCGCCCGACTCCCGCTAACTTTCATTGGCGGGATGAAGAGATAGTCCAGCCCACCGCGAAATCGATGGATCACTGTAACCGGAGGGTTGTAGGTTCGAATCCTACC
>CAYJSZ010000134.1:0-6022 GCA_964372545.1 uncultured Ignavibacteriaceae bacterium | reverse complement strand
TAAGGGAAACGTCAATCCTAGCTCGGCGGGGCACTGCGTAAGGCTGCGGACGTTAGCCGCAATGCCAAACAATCATCTTTATCGAAATGAGGATCATCATGAGGCCAGCCCGTGACATGCGATTCTTCTTACGCGTCGCACGGCTCCACTGGAGCGTTCTCTTCTTGCTGCTAATGGGCGTGGCGGCGCCAATCGACGCCCAGCAGGTGGCCGACACGGCATTTCGTCCGCCGATCGAGAAGCCGGCGTATCCAGTAGGAAAGGGGCCGGTGGTGCTGATCGACGAGGCCCACTTCAATTTTCATACGGCCGCGGGGCGGTACTTGCCGTTCGCGGAGTTGCTGCGGCGAGACGGGTACGTCGTCAACGCGTCGGCGGAGCGGTTCACGGCGAAGTCGCTGCGGGCCGGGAGGGTGCTGGTGATCGCTAACGCGCTGAACGAGAAGCAGAATGACCCTGAGGCACCGCCTCTGTCGGCGTTCACCGCCAAGGAGGTGGCGGCCGTGCGAGACTGGGTGGCAGGCGGGGGTTCGCTGTTGCTGATCGTCGACCACCCGCCGTACCCTGTGGCGGCCGACGATCTCGCAAAGGCCTTCGGGGTCCGGTTCCGCAACGGCGTTGCGGCGGATCCGAAGATCCGCAACGGCCGGCTCGTCTTTCGACGATCGGATGGAACGCTGATGGATCATCCGGTCACGAAGGACATCGACTCGGTAGCGACGTTCAGCGGTTCTTCGTTCCATGTGGACGCTGCCGGCCAGCCGTTGCTGGTGTTTGGGACCGAGGTGTACTCGTACACGCAGCCGAACGATTCGGTGTCGGTGAAAGGCCACCTGCAGGGGACGGTGCTTCCGTTCGGCAAGGGTAGAATCGCGGTGTTCGGGGAGGCGGCGATGTTCTCGGCTCAGCTTGCCGGGCCGGACAAACACCCGATGGGAATGAACGCACCGATCGCCAGGCAGAACCCGCAGTTCCTGCTGAACGTGGTGCACTGGCTGACGGGCGTGATGTGAGATCGCACCTGTCCAGCCACTAGATTTGGCACTGCGTAAGGCTGCCGACGTTGTGCGAAATTGTTTTGAAATTAACAGAAGGAGAACAAATTCATGGGTAGAATACTTTCCATCTTGCTATTACTGCCAACTATTCTATTGGCACAGGGAGATAAGAAACGAGATGTGTGGAGACCTCTAAAGTTTTTCGTTGGCTCCTGGGAAGGAACCGGCAAAGGACAGCCGGGAATCTCTGAAGTCGAACGAGAGTACCAATTTGTTCTCAATGGCAAATATCTTCTTGCAAAAAACAAATCCACGTATCAGCCACAGGAGAAAAATCCTAAAGGTGAGGTACACGAGGATTGGGGAATGTTCAGTTACGACCGTGCTCGTCGACTCTTTGTGTTACGACAATTCCATGTCGAAGGCTTTGTGAATCAATACATTCTGGATACACTCACCACAGACAGCACGAAGCTTGTCTTCATGACTGAAGGTATCGAGAACATCCCGGCGGGCTGGCGAGCAAGGGAGACTTATCGGATTATCAGTAAGAATGAATTCACCGAGATCTTCGAGCTTGCTGCGTCAGGTAAAGAATTTGAAGTGTATTCAGAGAACCACCTCAAACGGAAAGAATAAGGTTCAAACAAACTTCGCACAACCCATTCCAGTTGGCTCGGAGTAAACGGAAAACCAACAAAGGAGGCCGCATGAAGAAAACGACACACACTATGGTGCTAACTGTCTGCGCAGTGGCGATTGCGCTCTTTTTTCCGGCGCGTCTGAATGCTCACCCCGGATCTGGCATCGTTGTGGACCGGCATGGGAACATCTATTTCGTGGATACTGGAGCGGGAGTCTGGAAGATCGACCGCAGCGGCAAGCTGTCTCGTCACCAAGGGCCTGCGTACCACTGGATGGCGATCGACGTGGACGGGCGACTGAAGAAACTGTCCTTGCCTTCGTTCGCGGCCGGGGGCGCCACGGTTACGAGAGTTGGCGAAGATCCATCGCTGCTTCTCTCCAGTGACTTTCCGGTTGTCGTGGCACGGGACGGCAGCTTGTACTACCCCTGGCTCCTTTCTGGCGATCAGTTGAAGGTCTATCGCCTCGCGCCCACCGGGAAGACATCGGTACTCACCACGCTGACCGTCAGCACTGAGGGGGAACCAATTCGCTGGTTGAACGGCATAGCGGCCGGACCCGACGGCTCGATCTATTACACTGAGAATAGCGCGGTCAGAAAAATCTCTCCGCAGGGACAGGTTTCAACCGTGGTCAGCGACATCACATTGACCGGGTGCGTTTCGATACCTGAAGTCGGTGAACACCTAGGGGTTTATCTTCGCGGCCTCGACATCGATGCGCAGGGAACCGTCTACGTGGCAGCGACCGGATGCGGAAGCGTCCTGAAGATCGCTACAGACGGAAAGGTCACAACCATCTTAAGAAGCTCGAGCCCATGGTCGCCAACGGGAATTGCCGTGTCCGGCAACGACCTGTACGTCTTGGAATACTTCCACACAGCGGGCGACAACAGGAGAGAATGGCTGCCCAGAGTCAGAAAGCTTTCTTCCGATGGAAGCGCGGTCACGGTGGCAGAAATCAAGCAGAGATAGCAAGAATCTCGCAGCTCTGGATAATGCTCAGTTCCCATCTTCCCATAGCATGACTGACATCCATGACTGAACTCCTTTCACTTTCCATTATCTTTGTTCTGGTTTTCCTCGTAGCGGCGCTTTACTCTTCCGTCGGCCATGGCGGCGCGTCCGGATATTTGGCAATTCTCTCGTTCTTCGCGGTCGCCCCGGCGGAAATGTCTTCCACCGCTCTCATTCTGAATCTTCTCGTTGCCGGCATTGGCGCGTATTCCTACTGGAAGGCGAAACATCTCTCCATGAAGCTCGCCTGGCCTTTTCTGATCGCGTCGGTCCCTGTGGCGTTTGTCGGGGGACTTCTCGAGGTCTCGGACAAGACCTATTTCGTGCTTCTTGCTGCTGCACTTGTCGTTGCGGCCATTCGGTTGGCGACCGCAAAATCCAACTCTGGTGGCGCCTTCGAAACAAAAGACCCGTCGTATGGGGTGGCACTACCGATTGGGGCGGGAATTGGTCTCTTGTCGGGGATTGTCGGGGTTGGCGGGGGAATTTTTCTAAGCCCTCTTATGATTTTCCTCAAGTGGGCAGACCCCAAGAAAACCGCAGCAGTTTCGGCACTTTTTATCTGGCTAAACTCGCTGGCGGGATTGGGAGGGCGCTTCACCCGCGACGCGCTCGTGCTTGGGAATCTTTTCCCGCTCGTTATCGCGGCACTTGTTGGCGGCCTGCTCGGCTCGTATGTTGGCGCAAACAAATTCTCCGGACTTGTGCTGCGTCGGATTCTTGCAGCAGTACTGCTTGTCGCGGCGTTTAAGTTGGTTTATAGTGCGCTGTAGGTAACTGCTCAGCAAGTGGGTTTGACCTTACTACACCCCTCTGTCCCGGCGTCTTAGGAAAAAGCTTAAATGTCGGGACATCTCCCCTCGACGAGGGGAGAAAAAGAGCGGTGCTTTTTTCTTCCCCTTCACAAGGGGAAGTGTCCCGCAGCGTTCCGTAGGAACGTGCGGGACGATGGGGTCGAATCAAAGTAATACAGTTTTTCGCTGAGTAGTTACAAGAAAAATTGCTATATTTTGCACAAGGTAATGACGGCAGCGTTTAGCCGAATGAGGAGACCCTATGGCAGAAAAGACCAACGAAGAACGGTTAGCCGAATTTGAAGCGCGTGTTGGGCGAGGCGAGAAGATCGAGCCGGGCGACTGGATGCCGGATGACTATCGCAAAGAGCTGATCCGGATGATCAGCCAGCACGCCCATAGCGAGATCGTGGGACAATTGCCGGAGGGAAAGTGGATTCCCTACGCGCCGGGGTTTCGCCGCAAGCTGACGCTCGTCGCCAAAGTGCAGGACGAAGCCGGCCACGGTCAATTGCTCTATACGGCGGCGGAGACGCTCGGCAAATCGCGCGAGGAGATGCTGGAAGATCTTCTCTCCGGAAAGGCCAAGTACGCCAATGTCTTCAACTATCCAACACCAACCTGGGCGGATGTCGGCATCATCGGCTGGCTGGTGGATACTTCTGCTGTCATCAACCAAACGATGCTGGCACAAAGCTCGTACGGCCCTTACGCTCGCGCGATGAAGCGAATTTGCTACGAAGAAGCCTTTCACATAAAACAAGGATATGATTCCATCGTCGCGCTCACCAAAGGAACTCCTGAGCAGCGAGCGATGGTGCAGGACGCGATCAATCGTTGGTGGTATCCAACGCTCATGATGTCAGGTCCACCGACGAAGCTTTCCGAGCATACGGAACGGTCGATGCGGTGGAGGATCAAGACGAAGACGAACGAGCAGGTGCGGCAGGAGTTTGTTGACCTCATCGTTCCGCAAATCCGCGCGTTAGGCTTCGATGTACCCGATCCGAACTGCAAGCATGACGAGGAAACCGGCCACTACGACTACACCCAGCCCGATTGGGATGAATTGAAGCGCGTGGTCAACGGCAACGGTCCCTGCAACAAAGAGCGGCTGGAAGCGCGTCAGAAGGCGCATGAAGAAGGCCGCTGGGTGCGCGAAGCCCTGGCCGTCAGCAAAAAGAAAGCCGCGGCATAGTGGATACGCAATGGGAGACATACGAAGTGTTTCACCAGACAAAGCGCGGCGATCCGCACATCCATGTAGGTGCAGTACACGCCCCCGACCCGCAAATGGCGCTGCAGATGGCGCGGGATCAGTTTGCGCGTAGATTAAAATGTGCCAGCATCTGGGTGGTGCGCACAAAAGATGTTGCCGGCACGGATTACCAAGACGAGACCTTCTTCGCACAGGTTATCGATAAAAGTTATCGTGATCCGAAGGCATTCGACGCACCGGAGAAGGGAGAGCGTTGATGGCGGTCGAAGTCCCAGACAACATACCCCGTGAGCCGCTGACGAAGTTCCTCGTTGCGATGGCCGATGACGAGCTGGTGCTGGGCCATCGCGATTCCGAGTGGACGGGACATTCTCCGATACTTGAAGAAGACATCGCTTTTTCCAATATTGCCCAGGATGAGATGGGGCATGCGCTCGTCTGGTACACCATCCATGAAGGATTAACCGGCAAATCTCCGGACTGGATGGGGTTTGAAAGGGATTGGAAGCAGTTCACCTGTTGTCATTTCGTTTCACATCCTAAAGGTGATTTTGCTTACACTGTGGTGCGGCAGTACTTGTTTGATGTAGCAGAACAGGTTCGCTTGAAAAGTTTGCTTTCCAGCTCCTTTGCTCCGATCAAGGAAGCGGCCGAGAAGATCCTCCTGGAAGAAGGGTATCATCTCTTGCACAGTCGGAGTTTGGTAGAGCGCTTGGGCGACGCGACGAAAGAAAGTCACGCACGGATGCAGGCCGCGGTGGACATGGCATTTCCCCAGGCATTGGGGATGTTTGAGAAAGTCGGGGGAGAAGAAGAATTAATCGCGTCCAATGTTTTTTCCGGCAACATCGAGTTGCAGTCGCAGTGGCTGGAACAAGTGATGCCGGTCTTCTCCTCTGTTTCATTGGTTGTCCCCGTTAAGCCGGAGAACGGAAAGCGCACGGTGCTCTGCAAACCGGACGACGGGGGACGAAAAAGTTGGCACAACGAGCATCTGAAGCAGCTTGTCAGCGACATGCAGACGGTGTACAAGATGGCACCGGGAGGATCGTGGTGATTCGACAACCCACGCTGGTTTCAAGACCGAGAAGAGGTAGAGGAACATGACTATATCAGTAGAGTCTCTGAAAGAAATTTGCTATCTGAACGAACGCGATGCGCACCAGATGTTTGGCTTAGGGAATGTCGCCGGTGCAATTGAGATCACGACAAAACGATAGAGGAAAAGATTATCTCTATGGTCGACGATGTTGCAAAATCAGCGACACGTGAAGAAGCGTGGGAAGTTCTGGGCAGAATCATGGATCCTGAGATTCCCGTTCTTTCGCTCGTGGAGCTCGGGGTGATTCG
>CAYJSZ010000133.1:0-6062 GCA_964372545.1 uncultured Ignavibacteriaceae bacterium | reverse complement strand
CGAATTTAACTCACGGTTTTTTCGCCACAATACAGATGTGCTTCGAGCCGTACTTGCCGAACAGTCGCGAAGGTACGCTGAGAATGCGCGCAAACAGTGTGCTGCGAAAGAGCGCCTGTACCCACCCGAGATGCTCAATCATCCGAAACCACGATTCCATCTGATACCACAGCCGGTCGTACAGGTAGTGGACCTTCACGACGGTGAGCGGGCTTTGTTCAACTCGTTGAACAAGCTCGTGAAAATGTTCCGGCCGCATATAGTCCGTAAGGATCATCACACCGCCAACACGCAATGCTGCGAAACCTTCCGCGAGCACAACGTTCTGTAATTCCGCGGTCATATCCATCCCGTGCAAACCATCCATACAGATGATCAGGTCGAGACTTTCCCGTTGAAAAGGGAGAGCCGTTGCGCTGGCTAAAAGGAATGTCGGCCGCTGTTTCTCCTTTGCTTGTTCCCACCATGCCGACGCTTTTCGGAGAGCTGAGGGGGAAATGTCGATAGCGAAATACCGGCGCGCAAGGGCGTGGGTTGTTCTCGACAGTTGTCCCATGCTGCAACCGATGTCGAGAACGGCATTCGGATCGCTTGTGTGACGCTGAATGTCCAGCAGGACATGCTCGCGCTTGAGGATTTCCGCCGCCCGTCGACTGAAGTCCCAGGGCTCATCCTGCACACGATGCTGTTGCTCGAACCACGCGAGGTTCCTGTTGAATTCTTCTCGCGCAGAATCTGATGAGAGGGAAGAAGTGTCGATGAGGTGGGGAATACCGTCGAGTGCTTCGTAAGATCGGCCGCAGTTTCTGCACGCAAAACGACGTTCGGAAGGGAGCTCTAGCGGCTGTTTACAGCGGGGACAAGCAAGAATCTCAGAATCCAACGCTGTCATTCTTTTCTTTCACGAACCCGGAACCAGGAACTCGAAACCGGATACTCGTTCTTAGAGTTTCATCCTTTTCCCGTGTTCTTCTTCGGAGAAAATCCACCCCACCAATCTCCCCGGTTCTATCTCCTCGAAATTATTCCAAAACTGTTTCGTCCGCATGTGCCGAGAGGAGGTATCGTTGGCGGGGATTTCGTTTACGACTCGCATGATCGTTTCAAACCGCCGCTTCCATCGCTCCATGTTCTGCTGCCGCAAGTCCACCCAGCCGTCATGCGCCCATGCGTCTATGGACTTCGATTTGATCGGGAGTTCATTCTCGCCTCTGTACGGGGGGACCTTGATATCGAACCCGCGCAAGAGCGTGTTTCCGTCGGGCATCAGGATGGGTATGCCGATGGACACGATCTGCGAACGAACCTGTTGGTTTCGCCGCACCTCCGTTTCTAGGCGTCGGGAAAGCCCTTTCGCCGGCGTCCTCATGACTGTCTTCATCGTGCCGAACGAGAGCTGAAGCAGATGCGCCTCATACAGAAGCTTGGAAAGACGCGGCGGACCGAGGATTTCAAACGCAATGCTGGGTGTCCGGTGCTGCTGCTCAAGCGACCTCAACTGTTGCATGGCGCTGTCGAACAAATATCCAGCCCGATACGTCGGTCCCATCGTTGCGTTATCCAGCGCGTTGATGACATCATGACCGGTGTTTCCGCCCTTGATTTCGAAAATAACATGTTCGGCGATCTCTTCCGGTGTCACGTACTGCATCTGGCCGGGCGTGGCGATGGCCTCGAACTCTGCTCGGGAGAAGATGCCGTTCTCCCCGGTGTCGATGAAGACGGAGCGCAACGGTTGTCCCAAATCCCTCCAGACCTTTTTGTCTTCGCGAAGCTTCAAGCTCGTCTTCAGACGAATTCCGTTCTCGGGTGGGCAATCCACAAGCTCGATGGTCTTTCCCCGCTTCTTGATTTCTCCGTAGCCGATTTTTTTCCACGCGATGGCAGCCGTGGGCTTCACCTCTTTCGTGATCGGTGCGTCCGGCGTGCGGCCCATGAGGAACAGCAACATCGTGTGTGCGCCGGCAACGGCAGACTTGCTGAGGAGAACGCTCGACGGCCGCTCTTCACTGTGCGTATACGGAATGTTGAGTCCCATGCCGCCCGTGCCGCTCGTGCCGATCTTGACGTAGATTTTCGTTTTCACTCTCTGCATGGAGAGGTAGAACGTCTGCACGTGGCGAATGAGCTGAGGCGTGTATTGCGTGGCGAGCAGGCGCTCCGTTGCCTCGATCAGCACGTGAAGATTGTTGCTCTTGCTATTCCGTATCGCCTTGCGGACTTCTCGTGCAGAGTGAAAAATATCCTGATAGGCAATGGCCGTCGCAGAGTTGATGCAATCGATGACGATCTCAGGTCTGTAGTTGTCGAACAGCTGAAAGATGCTCGACCGCTCCAGCACGGAAGTCGTGAGCTCATCGGCCATGTCGTCGATGAGCATTCGGCGGGTGGCGGGATTGCTCAGGATCTCATCGCGCGGCTTGTCCTTGAGCGAGTGGCGGACAAAGATATTGCCCCACCAGGGGACAATAAACTTGCGGCCGGCCTTCGGAAACTCCTTCCGCAGTCTTGCAACGGCCTCCTTTGCCTCGGATTCGAGGAGAGAGGTAACAATAATCTGCTTCGGAGACTGTTCAGCTATCCTTCGAGAAATTGCAGACCCCACTAAGCCCCATCCTCCGAGAACGAGTACTGTTTTACCTTGAATATCCATGCGTGCGGTGAGTGGTTAATTGATGACTGGTTAACTGGTGAGTGTAGAGCGTTGACAGATATACGGAAACTCGAAACTCCGAACTTACTTAGGAACCACCGTATCGTACCACGGTTTTTTGTCGCGAGTCCCGAGCTCATCGATGTGCACGTGTTTCGTCTCAGTATACTCCTTTAATCCTTCAAGTCCAAATTCGCGACCGATGCCGCTTTGCTTGTAACCGCCGAAGGGAGCTTTTTCGCTGATGAGGTGCCACTCGTTGATCCAGACCGTGCCCGCGCGTAGTTTCTTCGCGATATTCATCGCCCGCTCTTTGTCCCTCGACCAGACACCGCCGCCCAAACCGTAGATCGTGTCGTTTGCCATTGCTATAGCTTCATCTTCCGTCTCGTACTGAATCACCGACAGTACCGGTCCGAAAATCTCTTCCTGCGCTATCGTCATCTTGTTCTTGGCGTCTGCGAAGATCGTCGGTTCGACGAAAAATCCCTGCGCAAGCGATGGATCCTGCGGTGCACCGCCGCCTACGGCGACAGTTGCGCCTTCTTCCCTACCTTTCGCAATGTATCCCAGGACGCGCTCTTGTTGCTTTTTGGAAATGACCGGCCCAAGATCGCTCGCAGGGTCTTTCGGGTTGCCAAGTTTCAATTTCTTTGTTTTGCCCACGAGCTTCTCCATAAACTCACTGTAGGTTTTCTTGGGAAGAAAAAGCCGTGCGCCCGCTTCACAACATTGACCTTGATGGTAAAAGATCGCATACATTGCTCCGTCGACGGCAAGGTCGATGTCGGCATCGTCCAGCACAATGTTGGCGGATTTGCCGCCACACTCGAGCGTGACCTTTTTCAGATTGTCGGCTGCGAGCGCCATCACGCGCTTTCCGACGGCGGTTGAGCCGGTGAATGAGATCTTGTCGACCATCGGATTTCTTACAAGCTCTTCGCCCACGTCGCCGAAACCCGTCAGGATATTGACGACTCCGGGCGGGAACCCTATTTCGTGGATGATCTTGGCAAGCTCCATGGCCGTGCAGGGAGTAAGCTCGGATGGCTTGAGGACGACCGTGTTGCCGGCGGCGAGGGCCGGACCGAGTTTCCAGATTGCCATTTTGAGAGGGAAATTCCACGGAATGATTGCACCAACGACCCCGATGGGCTCACGAATGATGAGATTCTGACTGAAGCCGGGTTTGCTTAGGTCGGCGATAGGCTCAACCAAATCCATGGCAGCGAGCTTGGAGAAGTAGTGCATGTTGCGGGCTGAAAGATAAATATCCTCCTTCGCCTTTCGGATCGTGGAGCCCGAGTCGGCGACTTCGAGCTCGACGAGATCATTCTTGCGTTCATTGATCTTCTCGGAGATGGCCTTGAGCTTCGCGGCGCGTTCTTCCCCCGGCATCCGAGGCCAGGGCCCATCATCAAACGCTTTCCGCGCCGCGGCTATGGCTTTCTTCGCATCTTCAGCATTGGCCCGCGCAGCTTTGGCGACGATTTCTTGATTGTAGGGATTGATCGAGTCGAAGGTCTCGTTCGAGACTGAATCCACAAACTCGCCGTTGATGTAGAGTTGGTATTGACGCATGCTCGATAATTGCTAATTGGTGATTGGTTAATTGGTGAGAGCAGAAGTTAGTCTGCTGGTTTGTCTTTCTTTCCAACCAGCTTCCTTACCACTTCATAAAACTCTTGCACCTGTCGTTGGTATTCTTCCCCCGTGCCCGGTCCTTTGAAGCCGACGTGGATGGATTGCACCCTGCCGTTTCGGTCAATGAAAAGCGCCGTTGGGTACGCGAAGAAGTCTTTCAACTGGCTGTTGAGTCGAGCATCCACGTTGGGATCATCCGTTGTCCCGCAATAGAGCAGGGGAAAGGTTATGCCGAACCGGTCGCGATAGAGTGTAAGATTTTTTTTCGCCAATTCGAAATCCTCTTTGATCTCAAATGAAAGCCCGACAATCTCCAATCCATCTTTCTGAAACTCCGAGTACAATTGTTGAAGCAATGGAGCCTCATCCATGCAGTTATGGCACCAGGTTCCCATGATGTCGACAATCAAGGCCTTGCCCTTGAATCGCACGTCGTGGCTCGTTAACGTGTCGCCGGAAATCTGTAGGCCGGCGAACGTGAACGGCGCATTGGGATTCTTCATCGCCGTTCGTTTTTCCCCGAGCGGCTCTTTCGGAAGTGAAGGGCGGTTTTCCAGCGTAAAGGTCCTTGGAGTTTCTTTCCGCACATAATACTTTCCGCTCCATTGTTCGAGCTGCTGGGAGAGTTCAAGCATCAGTACTTGCCACCCGGTGAATCGTGAAAGCTCGACTTTACTGCCCGTTTGTTTTCCCACCAGCAGGCCGTAGTCGCCATCCGGTGCGATGAATGTGCCGTAGACAGAATCGCTCTTGAGCCAGAAGTGCGCCGTCGTTGCGCTATCGGTGCCGCTCTCGCGTTGGAAGAAGACCCGATATGTTCCGACCAACGGAATGGCCGGCTGGTCAGAGCTTGGCGTTGTGGTTAATGGAGGCCCGACAGGCTTCGCGGAAAACGCGAACGAGGTTGTATCGGAGCGGAACCGCAGGTAGTTACCAGACCATTGGCCGTCGCTCCACTTGCCGCGCATTTCCGCTCCGTACTCTGAGAACGCCAACGTGAGTGAATCACCACGGCGCAGAATTTCAGGGATTGGAGTTTTCTCATCACCGACGAGAAAATATCCGGAAGGTGCTGAGCCGGAGAGAGTGAGGTTCATCCGGAAGGGGAGATGTTTGCCATCTGCGATTTCGGCAATCCCATCCCACACGGCTTGTTCGGGGATCGGCTGTTGTTGGCAGCCGTTCAGGAGAAGGACAGAGAGGAGAACAATCGAAGATACGTGACTCTTCACAACACGACGCTCCGTTTCTTGGGACAGTTAGAAAACTCCGGGGTGTTTTGCTCCGCCGAATACCGAGAGGAAAACGATGGAGAGCAGCAAGATCGTCTGAACGAACAGGAAGAGAGAAACCTGTCCATTCAACCCTTTCAACGTATTCTCCGCATCGGCTGGCGCTGCTTTGTCACCGATGGACTTAATGAGCATCATCCGTTTTTTGGAGAGCGGTGGGCCGAAGACTAGGCCATTTGTTGCGAGGATAGCAAAGAGGATGATTTTGGCCACAAGCCAGCCTTCCGTGTACCACGCTTCCGGCGCGTCCATGTAATGGTTGTGAATATTCCCGATGCCGGTCAGAAGAAAGAGCGCTACGACAAGTGGTGACAACGTTCCAAACGTCTTCATGATACCTCCGATGAACAGCTTCTTTCCCCACTCCTGCTCTCGCCGTAGTTTCATTTCCAGGACGATATTCGATGTAAGAAGCCCTCCTGCCAATCCGAACGTGATGATGTGCAAGAGAAAATTGTAGGAGCCGGACATTT
>CAYJSZ010000132.1:0-6156 GCA_964372545.1 uncultured Ignavibacteriaceae bacterium | reverse complement strand
AGAACACCGGCGTGTCAATGGTTAAAAAGTCCGCAAGCTGCGGATTTTTCCCTTTTTTTGATGCGATGACAAGATCTTTGAGCACAGTAATTTGGCTCGAAGCGCTCTCGTCCCGCTCGTCAATAAACATCTCCTGCATCTCTTCGAAGTTCATCAGCCAGAATGGAAATTCTAACTCGGCAATGTTCAAGTAGTTCGAGACGCCCGTGAACGCTGCCTGGTACTCGTTGTGAATATCGAGGATGATGATGTTGGTATCCGGGAAGCTGGTGACTTTTTGCAGCAACGAGGAAACCGTGCAGGATTTTCCGGAACCGCTAGAACCGAGCACGGCGATATGCTTGCCGAAAAAGCGATTCGGGTCCAGAAAACTTCGCTCGTTCTCAAACATGGAGAGGTTGCCGATGGAGAAGCCGAACTTTCGGAATACCGAGAAAACCGCCGTGAGGTCGGCATCTTCAGCAAGATAGACGGGCGTATCCACGGGGGGAATAACAGACACGCCGCGTTCGTAGCGACCGCCCTTGACGGTCCCCACGAGATTCACCGTCATGACATATCGCTGGGCGTTTGCACCGTTGAGGGAAACATCGCTCTTCTTAAAATCCGAGGTGACGGCAACAACGATCAGCTTGCCGAACGGGATGAGGACGTAACTCCCCATCTGGCCGATATAGTACGTCTTGCCGTTAAACTCGCGAACAAGAGAATCGACTTCTTCATCCACAAGGATTGTGATGCCGCCAGTCGTGACTTCTGAAATCACTCCGATTCGTTTTTGTGCTTGCATAGTCTCCTCTCCAAGCGCTACTGAACTTGCGGTGAAGTTTCCTGTCTGCCAATTTTAGTGAACTCTCTTGACAACTACAACGGTCTTATCGTCCGAGTCTTCCGACCCCTGCGAATACGTCTCCACGTCCTCAAGAATCGCTCTGCACATGGCTTCCGGGCTTTCCTCTGCTAATTCCTCGACCTTCTCCGCGATTCGCCGTTCTCCATACAACTGTTCTTCCACATTTGTTGCTTCGCTGATCCCATCCGTAAACATTACCAGAACATCTCCCGGCGACATACGGGTATTCTCAACCCTATATCGCTCCTCGGGAAACGGACCGAGTATTGGCCCCGTCGCCTCGAGCGATTCGGTTCTTCGTTCCTTGGCGTGGTACAGCAGCGGGTTATTATGGCCGGCATTGGAATAGAGCAATAAACCCTTCTGGTCGTCGGCAAGCTCGGCGTAAAACATGGACACAAACTGTTCTTCCGAAAAGGTAGAGTGCACGAGCGCGTTGACTCGGGAGATGAGCGAGCTGATTTTTGTGTGGTACAAAATTCCCATGCGCAACGCGCCCACCACGTACAACGCCTGTGCCGCGGCACGGAATCCTTTACTTGCTGCATCGCCGATCACCACACTCAGGCGGTCGCGCTCTTCATCGGCAAACAAATAGTCGAAGAAATCACCTCCGACAACGCGGTCAGGAACCGATAATCCATACAGCTCGTAGTTGTGAAATCGCAGCGCCGGTTGGGGGAGAATGCTCTGCTGAATCTCGCGGGCTTTATCAATATCACGCTCCAGCAGACGCGCTTTCTGCTCGATCTTTTTACCTTTGAGCCGCGCCGTGACCGCGAGACTGATAATGTTCAACTCGCCGAGAAGACCCTCGTCAAGCTCATCCGAGTTGAACGCGAGAACATACTGGTAGACAAGACCCTGCTTGGATGGAAGCCGTTCACCGACACCGGTCGCAGAGTATTTCAGGATGCCCTTCTTCTGCAGGTACGGGTCCGTCTCGCGTGCGATCACGGAACGATGCAAACCCATCTGCACAAAGATTGGATAGCTGGCAACCGAGAGCTTATAACCCTGTTCGATCTTCTCGATGACTCCAATTTGATGGATCAGCCTGTAGGATTCCGTCGTCGGAGCGTACTGCCAGATTCGGCCTCCTTTGATGTTGATATGCTCGCTCTTGACGATCTCGTTGATAACATGCTTCAGGAGTTGGGTATCCGATTTGAACTCATGCGAGCCAAAGCTTTCGATCGTTTTGTAGAGACGTCGTTGATTCATTCGTTCCTAATTTTCCTTGACTAAAAAAGTACTGTGCCACGAAGGCATTCACCCTGTTGGATAATCTGTTTGGTCCGTTGGATAATCCCGTTGAATAATTGGGATGAACAAAATCAAAAATAATATCCAACAGGGCAGGGTCACCAAGCAACAATAAGCAGTTTTTGCATTTCTTTGTGCCTTCCCCGCCCGCCCGAATGACTTCGGCCGTTCGGGCGGGAAGACTTCGTGGCCATGTCTGAAGAAAGAATTACGTATTCAATTTGCGTTTCTGCACTTCATAAATTTTGACCGGCTTCTCCTTCCCCTTCACTCCGATGGGGTCCAGTGCAACGAGCTTAAACTCCTGCGGCTCTGCTAAGTACTTCAGGGAATTCTCCGACATCAGCACCTGTCCGCCCCGTGCCGCGCTGCAGAGACGTGCTCCAAGGTTCACGTTATCGCCGATGACAGTGTAATCCATCCGCTCTTCACTGCCCATCGCGCCCATGATCATCTCGCCCGTGTTGATTCCGATCCCGATGTTGATCTGATCGCGGTCTTCGAACATATCGTCGCGCATCAGTACGTCCTGAATCTCGAGTGCAGCGTTGAGGGCGTTCTGTACCATCGTCCCGCCTTCGAACACCGCCACCAGCTCATCGCCGACGTACTTGTCGATATCGCCGCCGTACTTACGCACGATGGCAGACTGTCGAGCGAGAGACCGGTTCAACATTGCCACCACTTTTTCCGGCTCGACTTTTTCTGAGAACGCCGTGAACCCGCGTATGTCCGAGAAGAAGACGGTTGCGACTTTCCGCTCACCGCCCAACCGCACACCCTGCAGATCGGCTCTGCGGACAGCATCGACCGTTTGCTGGGAAACGAATTTCTGCAAGTGCAGCCGCTCACGCAGGCCCTGCACCATCTCGTTGATGCGCCGCGCCAGACTTCCAATCTCGTCTCTCGACATCACCTCGGCCTGCGCAGTAAAATCCCCTGCACCGACCCGCGATGCCACGCTTTCGATCACTCTGACCGGTCTCACTACCACCGCGTTCAAATACAAACGAAGAATAACCCACACGAGAACGATGGTGACGACGCCGATACTGGCAGACCGGACTTTGTTCGCACTCACCTGCGCATTGATTGTGCTCATGGAAGCGGAAATCTCCACCACGGCGCGGAGTTTCTGGCTCCTGCCGTGGCACGAAAAGCAGCGCTGCTCATTCAGCAGCGGCGTCAGGCGGACGAGTTTTTCATCGCCATCCTCGGTGCTGATGAACTCCAGTGCCTTGAGACTATCCACGACAACTTTGCTTTCCGCACGCACACGAGGCTTCGGGTTTAAGAACCGCTCGTTCCCGTTTTTATCAAAAACGCTCAGGCTACGAATAATCGGCAGAGCGCGTATGTCCTCCAGATAATAGCGGACACAATTGGCCCTCCCGATGAGCATGATGCTGCGGAATCCTTCAAAGAGAGCGGCCTGAAACACCGGCGTCAGTTTCTTCGCCACATCGCTGCTAAACATCCGCAACGAATCCGCATCGAAATCCACCACCACAACGCCGCGCATCGGATACTTTGAGCCGTGACAGACCTGACAGCGTTCCTGATTCTCCAGAGGCAGAAAAAGACGCAGGCTCTTCCCCTTCGCACGGACATGCTTCTCGGTCGATTGCTTCTCGATCAACTGCAGCAAGACATTGGTTTCGATCTCCTCCTCACCCTCTTCGCCGAAGGCAAGGTCGCCCAACCGGTTGTAGACGCGCACGTTTCGCACCGCAGGGATATTGTTGGAGGCTTTCATGAGCGTATCCATGAACTCACCGCTGCCACCGATCATGACGTTTCGGAATGCTTTGGCGACAAAATCACCCATGATACCCGCAACTTGCGTATTCACCTCTTCGGCAGTACCCGGTCGAATCGCAGACGGTTTCAGAGCGAGCTGAAGCACCCCCCGCACCGGATCGCGAGGGTCGTGACAACGCCAACATTCCGGCCTGTTCCATAGCGGCTCATAGCGCGTGAGGATATCCAGCGTGCTGTCTTTCATCATCGTCCACTGTGTCGAGTGGGCAACGAGCGTTTGTCGGAGCAGCGAATCGGTATGCTGAACGTTGTAGATGACTCCTTCGCCTTCGCGGAGAAACACTTCGCGACCGATACGGTCGTAGATGGTAAGGTCGCCGAATTTCTTCAGGTTCCGGCGCACGTCGTTCACCAGCTCCGTCGCATACGGCGCCTTGCCGGTGAGCATTACGTTGCGGATCCCGGCCATGAGCGACTCGGAGTAAATCCAGAGCTTCTCGCGGTGGTCCTTCACCATCTGCTCGGACTCCTTCTGAATGCTGATGATGACATAGCTGCCAAAACCGACGAGCAGCACGGCGGTAATCAGCAAAAGGATTTTATACTCGAGGCGTTCCTGGATTGCGCGAAGCACGTGAATCCCCCTAACCGCAATGGGTGGGAATTACAAGAATGGCGAGAAAATGATAGCGCAAAATTGCCGCAAAAGCAACGCGGCGCATGCTGCGATAACGATGGCAACAACTGTTCACTTCGACTGGAGCCGATAGTAAGCGATGAGGTCAGTAGCGACAGGTTTAACACCTCCTTGCCTGAGCATGGTGACGACTTGACCTCGGTGATAGGTAGAGTGATTGATGAGATGCTGCATTTGCTGCCACAGAAATTGGGAATAGGTATTACCCTTGGTGTCTTTGTAGGAATGCAGAGCCTGAAGTTTTTCTTCGTTGAGAGACTGAACGAATTGATCCATCTCAGCTCGAAGCGTATTCCATTTCTCTTTCAACATTGATAAGCTTGGGATGTCCTCTTCTTTTATCAAAGCGGACGGACTATTCCCTCTCCAGCGCTCAAGCCAAATCCAATCAGCCGCATAAATATGAACAAGTGTTCCTCGAATTCCGCCGTGACTGGAGCCGAGATTCTTCGAGTATTGCTCCTCAGCGATCGTGGCAACAATTTCCAGGATGCGGTCAGTTGCCCATTTGTCGAAGTCGAAGAGAATTTTGATGTCAGTTAAGGTCATTGCTGGTCCTTGTCTGTTATCCGCCGTTCATTGCATGTGATGTTGTTCTTAATCTAATGTCTCCGACGATGTGTTGTTCCCGACGCTGCTGCGGTTGCTGATGCTGTTGATGATCGTGGTGCCGATGATGATGCGGATGCTGATGCCGACGACGATGCAGAAGACGACGCCGATTCTGACGCTAAAGCTCTCGTTGATATGAGACTACGCCGTTACTACACCACTATTCATTCCGGAAGAATCTGGAAAGCTTACCGGGGATCGGAACCCACAATTCCCGTTCAGTGCTCATGGGTTTTGAACCCACGATCCGGAATCCGGAATGTTCCGGAAACACTTTAGCAACATTTACTTCCTCAATTACACCCTCATTTACACCATCAATTACAACATCATTCACCTCTTTCACGATGGCCTCGGTAGTGCTGACTTGATGCCGACTTAGTGCCAACTAGGTGCTTACTTGGAGCACCTTGTTGAGTTCGATGTCTCATTTGTCTCAATAATATCCCGTTACTCTGGACGATCTTGAGTCAATTGACCTCAGATCTGTGGCTACAAAGTTTGCAGAGTTTGCAAATCGCGGCTGGATCTGTAAACTTTGAAAACTTTCGTGAGGCTACTGTCTAGCAACATATTCATTGAATAATCGATTCACAAATCTATACTTTCCTCTCCCGAGTTTCACGAGAAGTCCCTTCTCGTTCAGGCGAGCAAGGATTGGGCCCAAAGTACCTTTGCTAATCCTATCAGGTTGGTCTTCAGCCTGTTTCAGGATTTCATCAAATCCATACACCCGGTATTCGGAAGACATAGTTTGGAGCACACTCTTCTCCTGTTCACTCGCCTGAGAGTAAAGCGGATCGAGAACAATAGGTCCTAGCTCCTCCAGTGTTTGGGAGAGTGCGGCGTCGAGTTGATCTCGCTCTACCTTTCCTCCGATTTGATTCTCGTACAAGTACGAACAAAGGATTTGCATCTGGAAAGGGTGGCCTTCGGTATAATCGTACACGGCTTCTTGTACTTCCTT
>CAYJSZ010000131.1:3977-6165 GCA_964372545.1 uncultured Ignavibacteriaceae bacterium | reverse complement strand
CTTAGTGGCAAGAAACATGAGTTTTTCATCAACCTGCTAAAAAAGAAGTAGGAGATGTGAAGGAGGTCTATCCCTATGAACCATCAACCCTATCGTAAGTGGATTCAGCTCGGGCTCTATGAGGAGCTGAGCGCCGAGGAGCGGCAAGCACTCGACGGTCATCTTCAATCCTGCGTAGAATGCCGCACGGAGATGGAGCAAGTGCAAGCGCTCCATGCAAACGTGCGGAAAGTCCGGCACTTCGAGGTCACCGACGAGCTGCTGATGGAAGCGCGGCAGGAGTTCCGCGCAGCGCTCCGGAACGAACGCTCCACAATTTCTCTCTGGCAACAAATCACCGAAACAGTCGATGCACTGTTCGCTCCGCCGCTCAAAGTGGCTCTGGGAGGAGCGTTCATGCTGGCGGTCGGTTTCCTCGGCGGGTACATGATGTTTCGCTCTCCTGCGCCCAACGATGGCACTATCGCACAAAGCATGTCCAAAGAAACGGAGCTTACGCGCGGCGAATCGCAAATCACCAATGTCAAGTTTGTGGATGCAGACCCGAGCGATGGCGAGATCGAGTTCAGATTCGATGCGGTCACGCCCTTACAGGTCAAAGGAAGCCCGAACGACCCTGGCGTGCAGAGCGTGCTTGTCCGGGCGCTGGCGAACGAAGAGAACCCCGGCACGCGGCTGCGTGCGGTTAGCGCCATTACCTCGCCGATGGTGAAGATCGAATTCGGCAAGCAGGACAACCAGGTGAAAGAAGCGCTCATCAACGCGATGAAGTACGACGAGAACCCTGCCGTGCGAAAAGAAGCGCTCAAAGCCTTAACGAAGTTACCGTTCGATGACGACGTCAAACAGGGGTTAATTTACGTCTTGACGAAGGATAAGAATGAGGGCATGCGCGTCGATGCAATCAACATTCTCACCGCAGTGAAAGGCGATTTGAAATCATCCGACGACAGGTTAATGGACATCTTGCGCAAGAAAGTCGAATCCGACAACAATAACTACATCCGCCTGCGTGCACGGGCGGTTCTTCAGGAGGTTCAACGATGAACACAACGATCAAACTCTTCCTCAGCGGACTGCTGATTCTTTCGACCGTTGCTGTTGCCCAAAAGCGCGATTCAGAGGAACGCGGTGTGCGGTCGAAATCATTCTCGGCCGATAAAGGTGGACGGTTGGAGGTCTCCGTACGCTCGGGAGACATTACCATTCTGCCTTGGAATAAGAACGAGGTCTTTGTCAAAGCGGACGGTATCGATTCCGACGATCTGGATCGGCTCATCATGTCACAGTCCGGGAACACGGTGCGTGTCGAGTTCCGTCCCCGCGGCAGGAGTTGGGATTGGGGGAACGGTGCGCATTTTGACATCAACGTCCCGACGGATTTTAACGTGAACATGAAAACTTCGGGTGGTAACCTCGAAGTGACCGGTCCCGTCAACGGGAAGATTGAGGGGTCGACATCGGGTGGAGAAATTATTCTGGCCGATGTAATTGGAACCGTGGATATGTCCACCTCGGGCGGCAATATGAAAGTCGGTAACATCAAAGGGAATGTCAAACTTCGGACATCCGGCGGCGATATCGACTTGCGGCGTGTCGACGGTGAAGCAGTCGTCAGCACTTCGGGCGGCAATATTCGGGTGGAGAGTGTCGGGAAACGGTTGGATGCCGGCACGTCAGGCGGCGACATCGATGTCGGTGATGTGGGTGGCGAGGCGAAGCTCTCGACCTCCGGCGGCGATGTGAAGGTCGGCAAGGTTTCCGGAGATGCGCGTCTCTCAACGTCTGGCGGAGATGTTGAGCTGCGTGGAGCGAGCGGAACGGTCGTGGCAAAAACGTCCGGTGGCGATATGCTTTTAGAAAACATTTCGGGCTCGATCCAGGCAAAAACATCCGGTGGCAATATTCGGGCAGAACTGATCCCGAGCGGCAAAGGGTCCAGCGAGTTGACTTCGGCCGGCGGCGATATCAAGCTGTTTATTCCCGAGAATGCCAAGGCGACAATTGAAGCGGTCATTCGCATCGAAGGACGCTGGAGCCGTCGCAAGAACTATGAAGTGAAGTCGGATTTCAAATCGGATTCCTATGAGAATAATGAGGACGATGGGGAAATCCGGGCGAAGTACGTGCTGAACGGCGGTGGCGAGAAGATTACGCTCGAAACCGTCAACTCGAACATCGAGGTTCG
>CAYJSZ010000131.1:0-3877 GCA_964372545.1 uncultured Ignavibacteriaceae bacterium | reverse complement strand
GGGGTTTTTTATTGAATCTCTGAACATCTTCCTGTAATTTTCCCTCCGTTCACTTCACGGAATCTTCATGAAACGAATCCTCCTCATCGTCTTTCTGCCTGCTCTCCTTCTTGCGGGAAGCAATCCCAAGAAGGCCGTCGCCATTCGAACACCGGTTGCGCCCAAGATCGACGGTGTTTTGAACGAAGCCGAGTGGAAGTTTGCCCAGCCGGTCACCGATTTCACGCAACGCGACCCGGACGAAGGAAAGCCTGCAACGGAAAGAACCGAAGTTCGCATTCTCTATGACAACGATGCTCTCTACTTCGGCTGTATCATGTACGATTCCGAACCGTCGAAGATCGTCGCACGGCTTGCCCGCCGCGACGATGAAGTGGAATCCGATGTCCTCTCGATCCGTATCGATAGCTACCACGACCACCAGACGGCGTTCGAGTTCACGATTCTTGCATCGGGCGTCAAAGTCGACATTTTGCAATACAACGACGCACAGAACGAGGATAAGTCATGGGATCCGGTGTGGGATGTGCAGACGCGGCTCACGGACGACGGGTGGGTGGCAGAGATCAGAATCCCGTTTAATATTCTCCGCTTCTCAGAACAGCAGGAACACGAATGGGGGATTCAATTCCTCCGCCGCATCTCACGTAAACAGGAGCGCGACTACTGGGTCTTGATTCGAAAAAGCGAGAGCGGCTTTGTTTCGAAGTTTGGCCATCTCGTCGGTTTGAACGATATTCCGCCTCCGACCAACCTCGAGCTGATTCCCTACGCCGTCAACAGCAACCGCTTTCTTCCGAAGTCGCCCGCGTTTCCGAATGGCCGCAAGCTTGCCGGCAACGGAGGCTTCGATTTCAAGTATCGTCCCGGCTGGCTGACGATCGATGCCACCATCAACCCGGATTTCGGGCAGGTCGAAGCGGACCCGGCCGTTCTCAATCTCTCGACCTTCGAAACATTCTATCCGGAGAGAAGGCCATTCTTCATCGAGGGGATTCAGATTTTTCGGTTCGGCACATTCGGAGATCCTGGTGCAGGTCCGGGAATGTTTTATACCCGGAGGTTAGGCAGAGCACTGAGTGTTCAGGCTCCTGCAGGCGGGTATGTTCTCGAGGAGCCGCGGTTTGTGACGATTCTCGGCGCGGCAAAAGTGTCGGGGAAAACACCGAACGGCCTCTCCGTCGGTCTGATGGAAGCAGTGACACAGGAAGAGCGAGCAACCGTGGTCGATGCACTCGGGAACACATCGGAGATTCGTGTCGAGCCGTTGGCCAATTACAGCGTTCTCAGGTTGCGACAAGATGTTCTGGAGAATTCTAACGTCGGAATCATTGCGACCTCGTTGAATCGCAAAGGCGTCTGGCCTGCGATGACCGGCGGCGTGGACTGGACGTTGCGATTTTCGGAAAGCACCTATCGCATCGACGGATTTCTCGCCGGCACTCGAACCACCAATGCGCTGAATGACCGGCTTAACGGGTCGGCGGGACGAATCAGTTTCAACAAGGACGGCGGCGAGCACTGGCGGGGGTTCCTCTCCGGGGACTTTACCTCGAAGACCTACAATATTAATGACATTGGCTTTTTCCGCCGACCGAATGATCGTGGAGTGTTCGGGCAAATCCTCTATCGTGACGATCAGGTGACAGATTTCAAGCGCCTCTGGAACGTGAGAGCGACGTACCATTATCGAACAAATTATGACAACGCAGAGTTGTTCAATGCCGTTGGCGTCGCTGGAAACATCACCTTCACAAACTACTGGGAGTTTGGCGCCCAGGCGGAGGTAGATTTCGGTCTGTATGATGACCGTGAAACGCGAGGCAACGGACTCTACCGAAAGCGCCAGAAACAAAGCGTGTACGTTGCTGTAGAATCGGATCGACGTCAGAGGGTCGTGGGAAAAATGTCTGCCCGGTATGGCGGCTACAAAGCAGGAGGCCGGTTCGTATTCTTCAGTGCACAAGTGGAGGTGAGACCCACATCGAACCTGACGCTGGAATTCGAGCTGGCACACAATCGGCGGGATCGGGAACAGGCGTGGGCGGCAAATTCGGCGACTCCGATTTTGCCCAACGGTACGGGCTACACGATCTTTGCCGACCGCACGACGCGCGAGTGGGATATTACCTCTCGCGGCTCTTTTATCTTCACGCGAGACCTGACACTGCAGTACTATCTGCAACTCTTTGTCGCCAAAGGGACGTTTGAGAACTACGCCGTGATGACCTCTCCGGACTCGTTCGTCCCGCACCCGGCTTACGGCCGGCCCGACTTTAGCAGCCTTTCCTTCCATAGCAATCTCGTCCTGCGGTGGGAATTTCTCCCGGGCAGCACTGCGTATCTTGTCTGGTCTCAGGCGCGCGAGGGAGAAGCGGGTAGTTACGTAACACCGCTCCATCAAGATTTCAAGAACACCTTTGCGCTCCCGATGGAAAATGTCATTCTCTTGAAAATCAGCTATTGGTGGAGTTTGTAAAGCGCAATTTGCGGGTTAAAACCCGAATCAAATTAAGATGACAATCAGTTGCCCCGACCTTAAGGTCGGGGCAAGAGGATAGAAACATCACAGGGCTTTAGCCCTTTGCTTTGAATCAATGAACAGGATTGCAGAAATAAAGCGCGGGGATGAACTTCGACTTCAGATTGAAGATTCTGCGTTTGAAGGCAAGACCGTCAGCAAGTTAGACGGTTTTGTCATTTTTGTAGAAGGTGCAGTGCCGGGTGATATCGTATCGGCGAAGATCACGAAGGTCAAGAAATCGTTTGCGGAAGCGCGTGTTGTTCGAGTGGTGCAGCCCTCGGCGTTGCGAGTCGAGCCGCGGTGCAGGTACTTTGGAACGTGTGGGGGATGCAAATGGCAGCAGGTCGATTATCCGGCGCAGCTGCAATTCAAACAGCAGCACGTCGCGGATGCGTTCGAGCGAATCGGCGGTTTTCATGATCTCCCGCTACTTCCGATCATCGGTGCCGACGAAATCTACTTCTACCGCAACAAGATGGAGTTCTCATTCTCCGACCAACAGTGGATCGTTGCTCCATTTCAATCGTCAATTGCCAATCGTCAATCGTCAATCTATCTGGGTCTTCATGTCCCCCAACGCTTTGACAAGGTGCTCGACATCGAAGAATGCCATCTGCAATCCGAAGTTTCCAATCAGATTCTCAATTTCACGCGCGCGTTTGCTCGCCAACAGAGCCTTCCAGTCTATAGTTCAAAGACAGAATCCGGCTATTTTCGGTTTCTCGTCATACGCCAAAGTAAACGCACAAACGAGTTGATGGTGAATTTGGTGACGTTCGATGACCGGCCCGACGTACTGCAGCGCTTTGCGATGGAGCTTCGGTCTGCTGTCCCGGAGATTACCACGATTGTCAACACCATCAACTCGAAGAAAGCACAGGTCGCGTTTGGCGATACGGAGCGGGTGTACTACGGCGAAGGCGTCATTCACGAGCGGCTGGGGAAACATCTCTTCACGATTTCCTCAAGCTCGTTTTTCCAGACGAACACCGCTCAAGCAGAAAAACTCTACGGCGTAGCGAAGTCTTTCGGGGAATTCAAACCCAGCGATGTCGTGTGGGATTTGTATTCCGGAACGGGCACGATTGCATTGTTCGTCTCCGAAGCCGTGAAAGAAGTTGTAGGAATAGAGTCAGTGGAAAGCGCGGTGCGGGACGCGGAACGGAATGCCAAAGCCAACGGTGTGCAGAATTGCTCGTTTGTTCTCGGAGACTTGAAAGAAAGGCTCACGAAGGACACGGACTGGATGGCCACTCACCCAAGGCCTGATGTGATGATCATCGACCCGCCGCGGAGTGGCATGCATCCAAAGGTCGTCGACGCGATTCTTGAGATCGCACCGCCGCGCATCGT
>CAYJSZ010000130.1:6114-6360 GCA_964372545.1 uncultured Ignavibacteriaceae bacterium | reverse complement strand
TCGACACGTTGCGGGAAGAACTGATCTGGGAGGGGCTGGGAGATTGCACGAAGTTCATTCAGACCGTTGGCACGGCTGGCGAATGCGCCGCGTACCTCTCGAAACGACTCTCCGAAGAATCATGAGCTCAGATACTGCTGCACGGCGCCATGAACAAGGTCCACACCGAGTTCTTTGATGCACTTGAACTTCACGTCGGTTCGCGAGCAGATCAGCGGCCGGGGTGAATAGTAGAAACACGGCGAG
>CAYJSZ010000130.1:0-6104 GCA_964372545.1 uncultured Ignavibacteriaceae bacterium | reverse complement strand
TGCTCCGGCGCCCACCGAGAGCTACACGCCATATAACACCCTCTGTCCCTCCACGCCGCTCGTCCGATCTATGGGGATTCGTCGGGCCGATGATCGCCACGGTCCGAACGCTCATCGCCGCCGCAACGTGCATGAGGCTGGAGTCGTTGGTGACAAAGCAGCGGCAACGCCGTATGAGCGCCGCGGTATGGCCTAAATCCGTCACCGAAATGTTGACTGCCCTCGTGATGCCGATCCCGGCAACGATTCGTTCTTTCAGCTCCTGTTCATCGTTCCCGCCGAACACAAGAATTCTTACCCCATGCTCGCGAATTAGCTGTTTTCCTAAATCGATAAACTTCTCCGGCTCCCAGCGCCGCTTCAGATGATTCTTCAAGACGGCGCTTCCGGGATGGAAACCGACCAGACGCTCCGTCGGTCCAACCTCGTTCCTTGCAAGGAAATCCTCCGCGGCTTTCTCGTCGTCAGCGCTCAGGGCAAACTCCATCGCAGGCTCTTCGTGGAACTGACTCTCCAGGAGCCTTTCGCACAGGCGAATATTTTCCTGCACATTATGCACGCGGTCATCTTCCGTAATGCGGACATTGTTCAGGAATCCCCAATTCCATGCGTCCCTTCTTCTGTATCGCACGCCCGCACGCTTCTTCGCTCCCACTAAAAAGTTGATCAAGTTGTATTCTTTGCGGTTCGAGGGATAGACGTTGATGGAAGCATCATACTGTCCGCGGAGCTTATAGAGAAATCGGAGTGAAGACCAATACCCTTCCTTGAGAAATTCAAACAAATAGAGGTGATGGACGGCAGGATGCCGACGAAAAATGTCGCTCGCGCCTCTGAACATCACGAGGACATCGATCTGTGCTTCTGGAACCGAGCGACGCAGAAGGGAGAGTGCTGGAGTAAACATCAGCGCATCGCCAATACCGGAGAGAGCGAGGACGAGTATTCTCATGGCCTGTTCAGTGGAAGACGGGAAGTCATGCGCGGTGCGTTCACATCAGAACGCCGGGAGGCGACGCGCGCGGAGATCATTTTCGGCCCGGTTGCTGTGTGGGCACTGAATCGTTCTTCGCCATCGCTGCGATCCGTCGCACCTCGAGTTCCCGTTTTCGCTCTGCAACAAACTCGTCAATCCCCGGCACGAGGGGATAGACCTGCTTTATCCTGTCTAGGAGATGGATGGCGTCATCGTACCGTTCCAGCAGAGAGTAGGTTTGCAGAAGGATGACGTACGGATGTTCTCCAGAAAGCTCTTCCGTGGTCCCGCGCTCCACGATAGGCTTGATCTCATCGACAAGCTCCTGTGCCATCTGTCGGAATCGTTCACGATCGCCGGCAAAGTCATAGTAATTCGCCACGACCATTTTCATCCGATTGGTCATCGGGATAACGCTGCGGGGAATGACCTGCTCCATCCGGTCTAACGTCTGAACCACTTTCTGCGGCTGATTGGCGACATTCAAATAGTAACCACAAAGCGCAAGGAAGGTTTGCCGGTAATTCACCATCATGCGACGGGCGTCTTCGTCATAGTACACGCTCCTGTCGGTTAAATTCCGCCAGAGGTATCCTGTTTCCGGTGTTTTTACCGGATGTCGCCGGTCGGTGAACAGATGGCCTTCCATACGCTGTACATTCATGTTCGACCAGATGGACTGCGGAGTTCTCCTCGGCACGAGCTTGAATGCAAGACCATCCCACTGCAGATAGTCCTGCAGACCGATCTTGCCGTCGTCCGACACCGTCATCGCAAAGTAGATGGGGCGTTTCCATTCGTTTGTGCGGACGATGTTGTACACCATGATATCCTGGACGCGAATGCCTTTGTACTCCCCATATTGCAGCGTCGCAGGGAAAAAGAATGGTATTGCTTGGTGGTTCGTAATCGATGTATCTGTCACTGCGTACTGTTGAAGAACCTCGGTTGGCACTGGAATCGTATACTGTCCGGGTTTGAAATTGAACGATGGCTGAATCTCCTCGATTTGTTTGTCGGTGAGGCTGATCGGCACTTTCTTTGCTCCGTGCGGCTCTTCGTTCTTCAATTGATTGATGTACCAATTGGTGTTGAGCAAGCTCAGGTTCACGACCCTGATGTCGCGGCGAATTCCCTCCACATCCTGTAAATACCAGAGCGGGAACGTGTCGTTGTCCCCGTTGGTAATGAGAATCGCGTCCGGCTCGCAACTCTGGAGTGTATTGTAGGAATAATCGTATGCCACGAGGTTGCCGGTGCGGTTCGCTTCATGGAAGTTCGTTCGTAACATGTTGGCGGGAACAAAGACTGCCGTGACTGAAAGGACGCCGTACGCGACGAACTTCGAGGTTGGCGCCTTGCCGAGCTGCGCTTTGAGTTCTTCAATCAACCCCAGAATTCCGATGCCCACCCACATCGAAAAGATGAAGAAGGAGCCGACGTAGAAATAATCGCGTTCCCGCGGCTGCGGCTCCTGCTGGTTTTGGTAGAGCGCCAGAACAACTCCCATGATGATGAACGAGGTGATGGCGACAAACGCCATCTTCGGACTTTTTCGCCAGTGGTAATATGCGCCAAAAAGCCCCAATAAAAACGGAATGCCGTACAGTTGTTTCCAGCTTACGCCTGCCTCCTTAAAATCGCCTTCGCTGCCGATGTAATTCCAGAACCAGTAGCGAAGATACATGTGGTTGATCTGGTAGCGCCACATGAAATCCCAATCGCTGGTGTACTTCTTGAAGTTCTCCTGATGCTCCGCTTCGGTGCTATACCGCCGTTGGAGAATCGGTGCAGAGCCGTACTGTTCGCGGTTGAGATAGGAGACCAGCCGCGCCATGGTGCTGGGGTCGTTCTCATTCATAGGCGGTTTGGCATTCGCGCGAACATACACAACGGAGTAGGTTGAGTACCCGAGTACGATAAAGAGAAAGGACAACAGCGCCACATTGAGAACACGCCGCTGCTTTTTCACGGAATAGTACACCCCATACAACGCAGCAAGGATCGCAACGATAGGAAGAGCGGTGAACAATGAACTGCGCACGCCGCCTGCTTCGCCGTCGAGGAGCGATGGAAGCTCCTTCACGACGCCGGGATAAATGATCCCGAACACGATCGCTGCGACGGCACCGAACTTCATAAACGATTCATAGGAAAACTCATAGTGCTTAAAATAAAAGAGCAACATGACGGAAAACAACGTCAGCAATGCCAGGAGGTGAATGCCGACAGAAATGCCGATGAGATAGGCGATCAAGAGAAGGTACATATCGCTCCGAGCGGTGTCGGCACGCTCGTACCATCGCAACGCCAACCAGAGAATCGCGCTCACAAATAACATGCTCAGACCATATGCCTCGGCTTCTACCGCGTTGAACCAGAACGTTTTACTGAAGGTCAGGGACAACGCCCCGATCGCCGATGCACCGTACACTATCCACCGGTCTTCCGTCGTTTCGGGCTTACCCCGCCACATGACGATGAACCTGACCGTGACGAGATAGAGAAACATGACCGAGAGGGCGCTTCCGAGCGCGGAAATGAAGTGCATCCGTACGGCAATATCGGACGCATAGGGTATCATCGAAAAGAGCCGGGCAACCAAGAGAAAGAGCGGTGCGCCAGGCGGATGCGGAACCTGCATTAGGTATGCTGCTGCGCAAAACTCGCCGACGTCCCAGAACACGACCGTAGGCGAAAGCGTCAGGGCATAGGTGACAATCGAAACAACAAACATCGCAACGGCTGTCAGCCGATTGATCTTCTTATGTTCCATCTGTTCCTCAGCTCCAAATAATTGCTAATCCGCCACAAAGGCCTGCCCGCCGCTACGCTCTGGCAGGCACAACAACACGAAGAAAAGAATAATTGGCAGACACCTTCGTTCCGCCACCTATTCTTCATCTCCTGTGCAACAGAAAGGACTCTGATCCCGTTTTTGTGCCTTCCCCGCTCGACCGAATGACTTCGGTCGTTCGGGGGGGCGATTTCGTGGCTGAGTAGTGACTTCGTATGCCAAAAAAGCGCAGTCAATCTATGGGGAAATGCCCTGAATGGCAAGCGCATTCTCAGGAAATCAATGAGAAACAGATCTCGTCGCAGAGCAAATATCCTTTCGACGTGAGACGAAGACGGTTCCCGTCGAGCACCGCAAGACGGTCACGCACCAAATGCTCGACCGCCTGCCGGCGCTCATCCAATAAATCCGAATTGTATCGCTTGCGAAATCCGGCGACGTCAATTCCTTCGCTCCGGAGACCCAAAAAGATTTCTTCCTCACGCAACTGATTGAGAGTTAAACGTTCGTCGCCCGCTACCGGCAGCACATTTCGCTCCAGCCTTGCTGCGTACTCCACCACGTTGGCAACGTTCCACCAGCGTCGCCCATTCCAGAACGAATGTGCCGAGGGCCCAAAGCCGAGGTAGTTGCTGTGGTTCCAATAGTTGCTGTTGTGTCGCGATTTGTACCCGGGCCGCGCAAAATTGGAGACTTCATACTGCTCATATCCGTGTCGTGCCATGAACTCCATGGTGAACTCGTACATCGCGGCATCCACCTCCGGACTCATCGGCGTAACCTGCTTCGTTGCCACCAGGCGGTGCAGCGGCGTGTGCGGTTCGACGATGAGGCTATAGGTCGAAAGATGTGTCGGGAATAACTCCATCGCCTGTTCGAGATTCGATTTCCACCGTTGGAGCGTTTGAGACGGCAAGGCAAAGATGAGGTCAAAACTTACGTTTTCAATGCCGGCGTTGTAGGCATTCCGGACACAGCTTCCTGCCTGCTCAGCACTATGAATGCGACTTAAGAACTTCAATTCATCGTCATGGAACGACTGAATACCTATGCTGATGCGGTTAATCCCTGCAGCCCGGAATGCAGTCAGCTTTTCCCGGTCAACCGTTCCCGGGTTCGTTTCCAAGGTGATCTCAGCGCCCCCATCAACCGTGAAACGGCCGGCGAGCAAATCAAGAATCTCTGCAATGTGAGACGGCTCAAGAAGCGAGGGCGTTCCACCTCCAAAGAAGATCGTTTCGTACGTGGTCTGGAATTGGCTCTCCTCAGCCCGAAGCCTGATCTCTTTTTTGAGCGAACGGAGAAACCTGTTGATCAACGCGTCATAGCCCTCACGACTTCCGTTCGGCGCAACCGAGTAGAAGTCGCAGTAGATGCATTTGTGCTCGCAGAAGGGAATATGGAGATAGAGACTTGCCATGTTCATTGCGGATTGCAGATTTCGGAGTACGGATTGATTCTTTCAATTCGCAATCCGCATTCGGCAATCCGAAATTATCTAATTATCGTTCCAATTCTCTCCCATCGGATACTATTCAGCTTATCCCAGAGATCGCTCACGGCAACGTCCGGATCCCATGACCAGTACACGACGAGCGCTTCGCCGATCAAATTCTTTTCCGGCACGAATCCCCAGTACCGGCTGTCCAGGCTGTTTTCCCGATTATCGCCCATGACAAAGTAGTAATTCTGTTGGACGCGATAACGCGGGACGGGCATGCCGTCGATCAGTATCCCGTTGCGCTGGTCAAGCTCTGCTTTGTGTCCCTCGCGCATGATCAACGATCGCCACATGCTGAAATTTGCTTCCGTAATTTCAATCTCGTCGCCTTCCTTCGGTACGGTGAGCGGGCCGTACTGATATTCCGTAAAGCCCGCGCCCCACGGGAACAACCGCGAGCGATGGTGCGCGGCATGCGGATCGCTTTGACGAGCGTGTTTTGTCAACCCCATCGGCTCTCCGTTGACAAAGACCCGGCCTTGGTCAATGACCACCACGTCTCCCGGCAAACCGATGCAGCGCTTGATGTAGTTGACCGGCTCGTCATGGTCTAGCGCGTCGAAGGAGCCCGGGAATTCGAAAACGACGACATCACCGCGCTTCACGCTCTTGAAGACCGGCGCGTAGAATGTCGTGATCGTCAGGTTGGTCAGCGGAATGAATCGCGGCGTCCGGATGCCGTAGGCGAGCTTGTTCACCAGAAGGAAATCGCCGACCAAGAGTGTCTCTTCCATCGAGCTCGAAGGAATCCGGAATGCCTCAACAACAAACGACTTGAGGGTCAACGCCACGAGGAGCGTCACCAGGACCGTCTTGAGGTAGTCGAGAAT
>CAYJSZ010000129.1:0-6364 GCA_964372545.1 uncultured Ignavibacteriaceae bacterium | reverse complement strand
GACCGTTTGAAAGGTGCGTGTAGAAATACTCGCTGAAAAATTTTGCCGCTTTCCGGTCGGCATACCACGGGTTGAGAAACACATCGCCGGTGCCGACGATACGAAGAAAGAGCGCGTGAGCGGCAGATAGTCCGACGCCTTCGCTCAGCTGGTTGGAGAGGTAGACGATGGGAAACACTGAAATTTCCGAGAGCTGTTCAAACGGAACTTCCGCGATATCTCCTTGAGTCTCACCGCCCGAAAGGATGAAAACCCCTAACGGCTTGAGCTGTTTCCCGGCACCGTACTCCGACGATATCTGTAACAGATCACCGCGCGCAACGCCCAAATTCTTCCACGACGCTTCAAGTCCAATCCAGATCGTCACGCCTTTGTAGAAGCTCCGTATATCCCGGAGCTCGTAATCGATCGACCAGTTTTTGCCCGTCGGGTTACCCAGCGCCACGACATCCTTCGTTCGTGTGGCCATAGCGGTCTTATACTTCAGCGCCGAGAGAGACGGAAGATAGTCGACACTCATAAACTCGACGACGTACTGGACGTTTCCTTTTCGGTCCTGCCGCTCGATGGCGTGAAAGGGAAAATTCTCGAATTCGCGACCGGGGACAATCAACAAGTTCTGGAGATACAGACCGTCGACCGGCCGCAGGAGATGCTCGTACAGTTGGGTAGAGAGTGTGTTGAAGCGCGTTACGACAGGGACGCTGGCAGCCCCGCCAACTCCGGCATAGACGTTCGGATCCTGCAGCAACCGCTGGTATTCATGCACGAGGTTCAGGAGCGTTTCCCGTTTGACGGGGGAGCTGCGCACTTCAAACCGGGAACGGGCCACCGCAAAAATATAAAGCTGGTCGGGCGTTGAAAGATATCGAAGAAGGAGCGTTCCGCGAGGGATGGCGCTTTGCAGTTCAGCGAGTGTTATCCTTCCGACCTGCACCAGCGGTTCATAATTGGGCTGCATCCGCACGATCCGGTCGGCTGATTGTGCAACCGCTTCCTTCAACTTGCCGATTTCCAAACGCAGTGCTTGAAGTTGATCGTCCGTCGCGAATCGGGGCTCGACCGAGAGCCATCGCGACCATTCAATCTCTGACAGTCGAATCTGGCGGAGCTTTTCCCTCGTCTTCGGCATCTCCTCCCTGAGCTGCGGATGGCGAATCTGGACGTCAAGGTTGAAGAGCTTCTCGTACAATCGCTTGCCCGACGCACGCTCGAGGAACTGCAACGCTTCCGCGGGCTTTTTTTCTTTGATCTGGATTTCTGCCAGCACGTTATACCACCGGTCCTGCTCCTGCTCAATCGACAGTTCCTGAAGATATGGAGCGTGCAGCTCGGGATGCACATACTCCCCTACAATCGACTCTTCGATTGCCACTGCCTTGCCGTAATACTCCTTTGCCCGTTCGATACTCACTGTGGCGCCATACAACCGCCCGACCTGCGCTTGTGCGTACGCCTCACCCGTCCGATGCCCGCACGCGTGAAATTGACCCGCGATGGTGTTATAGAGCTGGAGGAGTCGTTCCGCGCCTTTCTGAATATCGCCCGGCTTGAGCAACGCCTCATCGCATCGAGCGACAAAGAGTGTATTATACAGCTCCGCAATCTTATCGCCCGCCGCGCGTGCCGCGGAGGAAGCTTCAGCGTAGTAACGCCTCGCATCCGCATAATGTCCGTTGGCGTAATAGGTATTCCCGATTCGAAAGAGAATAAGGGTTTCGAGCTCCCGGCCAGTCCGTTTGGACCGCAGGACATTTGCTGCATCCCGCAATTGTTCCAGCGCCGCGTTCGGATTGCCGAGTGCACGGTAAGAAAGACCGCTCAGCATGCGGAGCCTCGCCGTTAACACCGCGTCGCCGGAACCTCCAATGGCGGCAAGTGCCTGGGTGAATGAATTCAACGCCTCCGGATGCCTTTTTTGGGCGGCATAGACCTCGCCCACCCCGGCCATGGATTCTGCTTTTGCGCCTGCATCATCCGAGCTGCTGTAGTACGTCTGGGCCCGCTCGTACAACGCCTGGGCCAACTCCAGCTCTCCCGCCCATCGATGGGCTCGCGCCGCCAGCAGCTCAATTTCAGCCGATGCTTTACGATCGTTAAACGCCGAGTAAAACGACAGCGCGTTCTGATAGTGTTGGGACGCTTTCACATACTCCCGCATCTCAAGAAAGACATCGCCGATGTACCTGTTCAACTGCGCTTCGACGCGGTAGTCGTTAGCCGCCCTGCTCTGCTCGACGCCGGATTGGAGCAAGCCGACGGCCGATCGGTATTCTCCACGCGAGAGTTTCAGTCGACCGAGGAAGCCGAGTACGCGCGCTTGCTGACCGCGGTTTCCTTGTTTTTCAAATTGTTCGAGCGCCTGGCGGAGCTGTACTTCTGCCTGTTCGTATGAATGTTCTTCGAAAAGATCAACCCCGCGCTCGAACAACTCGGCCGGGTCGGAGACCGGACGGTTCGCTACATCGCACGCTGTGAAGAAAAGAAGGATTGCCGGAAGAAACAAAGAGAGACGAGGCATGTTGGCCGACGATGTCTGGAGAAAAAAAATCCCGTGTCTCGACTTGCTCGGGACACGGGACAATATAAGAAACAAGCGTTCGCCGTGCAACGGATTATCGCAGCGTGATTCCAGCTCCGACGGTGAACACGGGTGCCGTTGCAAAGCTGTAATCTGCGTGGACGTTCACGAGCAACAAGATGAGCCGCAGCCCGACATGTGCGCGGGATGTGTTCTTGCCGTCGATCGTAAACTTGATGTCTTTCAACTGTTGAGGTTGCCCACCAAAATTCACATTCGCCGTATAGGGACCGATCTCAAATGAAGAAGACTCAAGTTGGAACCCGCCATAGAGCGTGAAAATAAACGCTTTGGCGCTTGCTTCAACACCGTAGGCAGTTGCGGTCGCTGAAATCAGGTTGTTGTCATTTGCATCTTTGAAATTAAATTTTTGCGTCATAAAGTGCACTGCAATATTCACGGGCAACGGCACCGGGATGTATTGATCGATATCATGACGAACGCCGAAGCCGAAGAAGTTCACTTTGCCGATGTCAACGCCGTCTCCACTGATTGTCGTCGTAGGAATGAATCTGCCGATCACTTCGATACCAAACGGTAGCCCAATCGCCGCTTGAGGAACAACCAGCGGAGAAGCGGTACCGACCACGGGGAAATTGACGTCAAAGCCGCCCGGCAGACGAGCAATTTCCTGATTGGGGACGATTGAGCCCGTTTTTGTTCTAATGATCGTTTCATCCTTTGCACCGACGACTGAGTTTGCAGTCACGAATTTTTCATAATCCGTACCAGCCCTTAACGTCAATGCACCATATGTAATCTGGTCCGGCATCTCGAATTGATACTTCTTGTCTTCATCACTCAACTGGGTTGCGCTTATTTTCAACTGAACATCGAAACCAAGAATGTCGTGAAGGTCGGCTGTGTGATAAAACCCGGAATTCAAGTCCGCCCCCCAGCCGGAGATAATGGGCGATACATATTTGACCGCGTTTGCTGCGGCGAGTTTGCCTAAACGCTTAGCGAGGTCCTCTTGTGCGCGACCAACCTGTACTGCTGCCAGCAAGCAGCAACAACAGAGAACTGCTGTGCGAAGATATTTCATAACGTCCTCCTGTTTAATAATGGTAGAAGATAGGAGAGCTTCGGCGAAATTGCAACTGGTATTCACAACAATGGGGATGTCGCTGGTTCAAATTGAAAATACTCATGAAATTCGCTTGACGATACGCACAATCTCATCGGCAGCATCGGAGATAATCCCCTGAACGCCTATTGTCAAGATGTTCCGGACGTCCTCGGTAGAATTCAACGTATAGACATAGAGAGGGATCTGGTGGTCGTGCGCATCACGAACCATCGCCCGCGTCAACTCGTGTTTCGCGCAGACAAACACCGTTGCCCCGACACGCCGCGTCAGCTTGGACGGCATTCTCCCATAGTCTCGAAAGATACTGTAGATCACTCCCGTGGTGGCTGTTGGATCGAGTCGCTTCAGATTGCCAAGAAGTTGATGGTTGAACGAGGAGTACATGACCCGATCTGTCGTCCCTGTTTGCTTCACAGTCTCGAGAACGCGCCGTTCGAGCAATCCTTCCAGCTCGCGGTGCAAAAAGTCCGACTTGATTTCAACGTCAACCCAGCATTTGTCCTGCGCCATCTCGAGTACCTCCCGCAATGTGGGGATGCGTTCGCCGGCAAACTGTGGATGGAACCAGGAGCCTGCGTCGAATTTCTTCAGTTCCGCCAGTGTGTAATTCCGCGCCGGCCCATTGCCCGTCGTGGTGCGCTGCAGTGTCCGGTCGTGCAAGACGATCACTTCTTCATCGAGCGAGAGCCGGACGTCTAACTCAATCAGGTCAATGGCGGGAGTGTTGACAGCAAGTTGGAAGGCGACGAGAGTATTTTCGGGCGCTTTGGCAGAAATGCCGCGATGCGCAACCACATAGGGCGGTGAGTTCGGGGAGGGAGTTGCCTGAAACGGGCGCATGCCTTACGACGACTTCCTGTGGTTCCTGCCCTTGTAGACGATATCGAGAATGGTCTTGTGGACGAAGGGCACTTCTTGCATGCCGTCGATTTGTGTGAAGCGGCCCGTCTGACGGTAGAACTCCTTGAGGGGCTTGGTTTCTTTCACGTAGACATTCAGGCGGTGGCGAACGGTTTCGACCTTGTCATCTTCGCGTTGGAACAGCTCACCGCCGCAATCGTGGCAGCGCGGAGAATCTCCCAAGATCTCCAATTGCCTGAGGCTGTAAATCCGACCGCAGGTTCGGCACATCCGGCGGCCACTGAGACGGCGGATCACCTCTTTGTGCTCGACGCGTAAACTAATGACGCCGTCGAGCTTTAGGTCTAACTCGGCAAACATCGCATCGAGCGCTTTCGCCTGGGCAACGGTGCGAGGAAATCCATCGAGGATGAAGCCCCGTTTTGCCCACGGCGAGCTGAGTATTTCCCGTATCATCTCGATCATGATTTCATCCGGCACAAGATTGCCTGCGTCCATGTACTGCCGGGCTTTTTTGCCCAGCGGCGTCTGATTCTTCACCGCTACGCGCAACAGGTCGCCCGTTGAAATATGGGGGATGTTAAACTCTTCCGAGAGCAGTTTTGCTTGCGTGCCTTTGCCGACGCCCGGAGGTCCGAACAGAATGATGCGCATGGATTGGTTAATTGGTTGACTGGTCAACTGCTTAACCCTTAACTGGTTGATTGCCCGCCCGAATGACCGTCAGGTCGGGCGGGGTGATTGGGAGCAATCCGGGAAAATCGCTCCGCGGTGTATGCCACACGCTGTCTCTGGGGTTTTCGACCTTCCGCGACGGCAAGCTGACCGCACGCGGCATTGATGTCTTCGCCCGCGCTGCTGCGGACCATAACGGTGATGTTGGCCTGCCGCAACGTTTCGACAAACTGCTCCAAACGGAGCTGAGACGTAGGCCGTAACGTCGCTGCGAAACCCGAAGGATGCGTGAACTCGATGGAATGAAACGGGATGATGTTGACTTTACACGCGAAGCGTTTGGAAACTTTGATCAACCGCTGGGCATCGGCGCCGGTGTCATTAAAGCCCTCGAACGGGATATACTCGAACGTGGGGCGGCGGCGGGTTTTCCGGTAGTAGTATTCCATCGCATTCATCAGCTCTTCCACGCTGAACTTTTTGGTGATGGGCATAAGCTGGGTGCGTTTTTCATTGTCGAGCGAGTGGAGCGAGAGCGCCAGTTTCACCTTACGGTCTTCATCCGCCATTTGCCGGATTTTATCGGCATAGCCTGCTGTGGAGATCGTAATATGTCGCGCGCCGATGTTGAAAGAGTTGTCGTCCGTGATGAGCTCGACTGCTTTCATCACGTTCTCGTAGTTGAGCATCGGTTCGCCCATACCCATGAAGACGAGGTTCGTGATGCGGCGCGGGCTCTGGTTTTGCGCCTGAATGACCTGATCGATGATCTCCCCGGCGGTAAGGTTGCGCAGGAACCCCATCGTACCCGTCGCGCAGAATTTGCAGTCGAGCGGGCATCCGACTTGCGTGGAGACACAGAGCGTCAGGCGTTTTTCGACAGCGGGTGAGGTTTTCTCCGGCGGAATAAGGACGCTCTCAATCTTCAGGCCATCACTCAGTACGAACAAAAACTTCGTCGTTCCATCGCGCTTTGAGACTTCTTTGGCAGCGATCTGGAGGTTGTCGATGGTAGCGACTTGTTCAAGCAGGGTACGAAAATCTTTGGAGATGTCCGTCATCTCCTCGAACGACTGCGCCCGCTTAGCGTAGAGCCAGATGAAGATCTGCCGTGCGCGGTATTTCTTCTCGCCGAGGGATTCGACGAAGGCTTGAAG
>CAYJSZ010000128.1:0-6439 GCA_964372545.1 uncultured Ignavibacteriaceae bacterium | reverse complement strand
GTCGACATTTTTGAAGGTCAGCCGTTGAGCACGGGCGAATATGAATTTTCGCTTCAGCAGGCAAATACCAGCCTTGCCTTTACCGAAAATGGGGTGGGGAACGCGATTAGGCTGACGCAGCAGGAGATTCTTGAGAACGTGCGCAAGGTTCAGCAAAGAAACGGTTTGCCGGAATCGCCGGAGCTGCAGGGATTGAACTTCTCCGTTGAGATGGAAACCGGAACGGGAAAGACGTACGTCTATTTGCGAACGATCTACGAGCTGAACAAAACGTACGGCTTCAAGAAATTCATCATCGTTGTGCCGAGCATCGCTATCCGCGAAGGGGTTCTGAAGAATCTTCAAATCACGCACGAGCACTTTCAAAATCTCTACAACAAAGTCCCGCTCAGCTACAGCGTGTATGATTCCAAGAATGTTTCACTGCTGCGCGGTTTCGCGCTGAGCAACACCATTCAAGTGTTGGTGCTCAACATCGATTCGTTTGCCAAAGACGAGAACATCATTAACAAGCAGAACGACAAGCTGACCGGCAAACGGCCTATTGAGTTTCTGCAGTACACTAATCCCATCGTCATCGTCGACGAGCCGCAGAACATGGAGACCGAAATCCGGAAGAATGCCATTCAGAACCTGAATCCAGCCTGCACGCTCCGATACTCCGCAACTCACACAAATCTTTACAACCTGGTCTACAAGCTCAGTCCTGTGAAAGCTTACGATCTCGGTTTGGTGAAACAGATCGAAGTTGATTCAATTGTGAGCGAGCACAGCTTCAATCAGCCGTATATCAAGGTCGAAGCAATCAAGGCACAAAAGACAAGACTGACTGCAAAGCTCACAATCGACTATGTGGGGGCGGATAGCGTCATCCGGAAGACTGTCACTGTTAAGAACGGCGACAACCTGGTTGACCTTTCTAACCAGCGGGAAATGTATTGAGAAGGATACGTAATCAACGAGATCAACGCTGAGGAGCGGTACATTGAGTTCTCAAACGGAACCAGATTGCAAGTTGGAGCAACGCAGGGAGGGCTGCAGGATGATATTATGAGAGTGCAAATTCGAAAGACAATTGAAGAGCACTTCAAGAAAGAAGCCACGCTGAATCCGCAGGGAATCAAGGTGCTCTCGTTGTTCTTTATTGACAAGGTTAGAAACTATCGCAGCTATGACGGAGGAACACCTGCGAAAGGAAAGTTTGCTCAATGGTTTGAAGAGATCTATGCCGAGTACGCCAACCGAAAAGAATATCGCGGACTGATTCCGTTTGAAGTCGAGAGGGTTCATAACGGATATTTCGCTCAGGATAAGAAAGGAACTTTGAAGGACTCGCGTGAAGGTCGCCCGTCTGAAGATGACGCCGATGCTTATACGTTAATTATGCGGGACAAGGAGCGATTGCTGGACGTGAGCGAACCGTTGCGTTTTATCTTCAGCCATTCGGCACTTCGGGAGGGGTGGGATAATCCGAATGTGTTTCAACTCTGCACCTTGAATGAAACAAGATCAGAATTAAAAAAGCGCCAAGAGATAGGGCGAGGGTTGCGTCTCGCCGTAAACTCTGAGGGCAACCGCGTGTTTGATAAACGCGTGAACAGATTGACCGTTGTCGCGAATGAGAGTTATGAAGAGTTCGCCTACAGACTCCAGAAAGAAATCGAAGAGGATACGGGAGAGAAGTTTGAAGGAAGGATTAAGAAAAAACCCGACAAAGTGCCGGTGAGATTAAAGAAAGGGTATGACACGGATGAGCGATTCCTGGCCTTGTGGAAACGGATCAATCAGAAAACAACGTATCGTGTGGAATACAGCACAAATGATCTGATACAGAAGGCGGCCAAACACGTGAGTAAGATGGCTGCGATTTCGGCTCCTCGAATTATTGCGCAGAGGACGGATGTCGTCATGGAGCCGGTCGGGATATCTGGCGTTACGAGGTCTACGCGAGTTTATGGAGTTGAATCTACCAGCGTGTCAGTTCCTGATATTATCGGATACATTCAGCACAGGACAGAACTCACTCGCTCAACGATCGTGCGTATCCTCGAAGAGTCCAAACGACTCTCTGATTGCCTCAAGAATCCGCAATTGTTCCTTGACAACGTGGTGCATGAGATCACAACTGTCCTCAATGATATGATGGTGGACGGCCTCAAGTATCAGAAGATTGCCGGAGAAGTGTACGAGATGAGACTTTTCGACATCAAGGAGATTGAGGAGTATATCGAAAATCTTTACAAGGTGAAAAACCAGGACAAGACGATCTACGACCAGGTTGAAATCGACTCTCTCTCTGAGACAGAGAAGAAGTTTGCCAAGGCTTGCGACGAAAGCGACGACGTCGAGTTCTTTTTGAAGCTCCCGCGGTGGTTTGTCATTAGAACTCCCATCGGTGAATACACTCCCGACTGGGCGCTAATGTTAAAGCGCGAGAAACGGCTCTACTTCGTTGCTGAAACGAAGTCTACGCTCGAGAGAACTAAGCGCCGCGAGAGTGAGAACCAGAAGATCGATTGCGGGCATAAGCATTTTAAGGAGTTTGAGGAGGTGCAGTTTACCGAAGCGACGAGTCTCGAGGATATTCAGAAGAAGATCGAGGAATGACTTGCATCGCATCTTTCACACTTTTCCCAAAAGGATAATCTGTTTCGTTGCTTTTCAGCCCTTTTTTCGGTAACATTTTCGCAGATCATGCTCGAAAACTACATCCCCATCTTCCTCATGATCGCCGGAGCGACGGTGTTCGGCATCGTGATGGTGAAGCTCAACGAGTGGGTGGGACCGAAACGGCCGAACGAAGAGAAGCTCTCCACCTACGAGAGCGGCATGGAGCCGGTGCGCAGCGCGCGTGAACGGTTCTCCATCAAATACTACATGGTCGCAATGTTGTTCATCATCTTCGATATTGAAGTCGTCTTTCTCTACCCCTGGGCGGTGACGTTTCGGGAGTTGGGACTCATGGGCTTCATCACGATGACGGTCTTTATCTTCGTGTTGCTCGTCGGCTTCTATTATGTCTGGAGAAAAGGAGCGCTCGAATGGGATTAGAACAAGCGTTAGGCGATAGTTTCCTTACCACGAAATTAGAAGATGCCATCAACTGGTGCCGGAAGAATTCCCTCTGGCCCATGCCGATGGGCATCTCCTGCTGTGCGATCGAAATGATGGCGTTCGTTGCGCCGCGGTTTGATGCATCACGATTCGGGTCCGAGGTATTCCGTTTTTCACCACGCCAAGCAGACGTGATGATTGTCGCGGGCACAACCACCTACAAAATGGCAAAGGTTGTACGGAAGATTTACGACCAGATGCCCGACCCGAAGTGGGTCATCGCGATGGGTGCGTGCACTTCTTCCGGCGGAATGTACCGTACGTACTCTGTCGTGCAAGGGATTGACCTGTTCCTCCCCGTCGACGTGTATGTCGCCGGCTGCCCTCCGCGTCCGGATAATCTCCTGCATGCATTAATGCTTCTGCAGGAAAAAGTCCAGCGGGGAGAAAGCCGCGGCAGCTCAACCGCCCTCATCGGGGAATTTCCCAAACATCACCTACCTGAATCTCTTCAAACAGCTACGCAGTGAATCAACGGGTACTTGATAAACTGAAACAGCAGTTCGGCGAGGCGATCCTTGAATCGAACGAATTCCGCGGCGAGCTCACGGTCGTCCTGCCCAAAGAACGCATCGTTGAAGTGTGCCGCTTCCTGAAATTCGATTCCGAGCTCCGCTTTGACCTTCTTTCCGACCTCTGCGGCATCGACATGTACACACCTGTGAAACGATTCGGCGTCATTTACAATCTCTACTCTCTCAAGAACAAGCATCGCATTCGCCTGAAAACGTTTACCGAGGAAGAGAGCCCGAAAGTCCCGACGGTCGCCGGTGTATGGGAGACGGCCAATTGGCACGAGCGCGAAACGTACGACATGTTCGGGATCATCTTTGAAGGTCATCCGGATTTGAGACGGATGTATATGCCGGATGAGTTTGAGCATTACCCGCTCCGCAAAGACTTTCCGCTGATGGGCATTCCGGGTTCTCTCTATATGCCAAAGAAATAATGGAAGCCAGGACACTCGAAACTCCCCCCAAGTCTAAAATTCTGCAGGCGTTGGAGGATCAGAACACGAGCGTGCAGTTCGACGACCCGCTTGAGAACGACATGATTCTCAACATGGGTCCGCAACACCCGGCGACGCACGGCGTGCTGCGATTGCTCGTGCGGCTGGATGGCGAGACCGTTCTCGCGTGTGTGCCAGAGTTGGGCTATCTGCACCGCGGCTACGAAAAGCTCGCAGAGAATTGCACCTACCATGAGTTTATTCCCCACACGGATCGGCTCGACTATCTCTCGCCTCTCTCGAACAACACCGCGTACGTGCTGGCGGTTGAGAAGCTCGCCGGTATTGAGGCCCCGCCGCGCGCGCAGTATCTTCGCGTCGTAATTTCCGAGCTGGCTCGCATCTCGTCGCATTTGCTCTGGCTCGGCACGCAGGCGATGGACGTCGGCGCGTTGACCGTGTTCATGTGGAGCTTCCGCGAGCGGGAAAAACTCTACGACATTTTCGAGAACCTCACCGGCGCACGTTTTACGACGAGCTTCACACGTGTCGGCGGTTTGGCCCATGATATGTCGCCGCAGGTCGCACAGATGATCTGGACGTACATCAAGGAATTCCCCGAGAATCTTGCTGAATGCGAAAAGTTGTTGAACAAGAACAGAATCTTCGTGGAGCGGACCGACGGTGTCGGCGTGATTTCGCCGGAACAGGCACTGGATCTCGGCGTCACAGGCCCAATGTTGCGCGCGTGTGGAATCGAGCACGATTTGCGCCGTGCAAATCCATACCTCGTGTATGAGAAGATGGACTTTGACATCCCGATCTACGAAGGCGGCGATACGCTGGCGCGCTACTACGTGCGGATGGATGAAATGAAGGAAAGCGTCAAGATCGTGCGGCAGGCGATGGAGCAGATGCCGCAAGGAGAGATCCATGCCGGCAAGCCGAAGAACGTACTCCCGCGCAAAGAGCGGGTCTACACAAAGATGGAAGAATTGATCCACGATTTCATGATTGTGAATTTCGGCATCGACCCGCCGGTCGGTGAAGTCTACCATGCGGTCGAAGCGCCAAAAGGCGAGCTCGGATTTTACATCTACAGTCATGGCGAGGGCAATCCGTGGCGGCTGAAGATTCGCTCGCCCTCGTTCGTCAATCTCCAGTCGCTGCCCGTGATGCTCAAAGGCGTAATGATTTCCGACGTCGTTGCCATCATCGGCAGCCTCGACCCTGTGATGGGTGAAGCGGACAAGTAATTGCAGATTGTGGATTTCGGATTGCGGAGTAAGCGATAGATGCCATTCCGCAATCTGCAATCCGAATTCCGAAATTGGCTCCTATGCTTTCTGAAGAAAACCTTAAAAAAATAGAAGACCTCAAAAAGCATTATCCCACCAGACAGGCACTCGTGTTGCCGGTGCTCTGGATGGTGCAGGAGCAGCACGGCCACATCTCCATCGAAGCGATGAAGTACGTCGCTCAGCTTCTCAATGTCTCCTACAGCCACATTTACGGCGTGGTGACCTTCTACACGATGTATCACTCCAAGCCAATCGGCAAGCACCACATTGAAGTCTGCACGAACATCTCGTGCTTGTTGCGCGGTTCGGGCAGGATCGTCCGCCACCTGGAAAACAAACTCGGCATCAAGACAGGCGAGACATCCAGCGACATGAACTGGACGCTCTCCGAGGTTGAATGCATGGGCTCCTGCGGCACCGCGCCGATGCTCGCGGTTGGGGATGAGTATTATGAGAACTTGACGACGGAAAAAGTCGACAAACTTCTCGATGGACTAAAGTGAAAGTACGAAACCTCACCGCTCGAGAAGTCATTAGAATCTTACGAGATGATGGATGGTATCAGGTGAATGTAAAAGGGAGTCATTATTACTTCAGGCATGCTACAAAGCTTGGGAAAATTTCTGTACCAGTTCATCGTAAAAAATCGCTTAAACCGAAGACAGTTCATTTTTAAAGCAAGCCGGCTTATTGACATCGGAGGGAAGTTAACATGCGTAAGTTGCATTACTCAGTTGTTCTCATACCGGACGAAGAATCGGGCGGCTACACTGTGGAAGTGCCCGACTTGCCCGGCTGTATCACCGAGGACGACACAGTTGAAGAAGCATTGGAGATGGCTGAAGAAGCGATCGAGGGTTTTCTAGAAGTACTTAAAGAGGAAGGAGACCCAATTCCTAAACCATCAAGGTTAGAGGCCGTTGTAAGAAAACGGTCGAAATCAAAGCAAGACCAAATTTTTGCAACGATCAAAGTAGCAGCTTAAAAAAAGTTGATACGTTATCTCGTATGGAAAAATTGATTCTTCCCGATATTCCCGATTTACACAAGATCGACGTGTACGAGTTGAACGGCG
>CAYJSZ010000127.1:0-6467 GCA_964372545.1 uncultured Ignavibacteriaceae bacterium | reverse complement strand
GTACTTCTCATACAACTGCTTGTGCTTATCCCGCAGGTCAGTCTTCTTCCCCTGGATAAATACTTGTTCGACCGAAGTCGATAGCTCCAGCGGATCGCCGTTGGTAACGATGAGTGTCGCATCCTTGCCCGTTTCTAATGAGCCAACGCGATCGGCGATGCCGAGAATCTGTGCAGCGTACAGCGTAATTGCTCTCAAGCCGTCCTCCTTCGGCAATCCGTACGCCACGGCGGTCGCAGCGTGGTGCGGAACGTTGCGGGAGTTCGATGCGCTGCCATCGCCCGCGATGCAGAACCGGACGCCCGCCTGCTTCAACTTCATCGGCAGTGTGTACTGCACATCGTAATCGTCAAACCGACGTGCGGGCGGCGTCAGGATCGGACGGACGATGACCGGAATGTCTTTCGCTTTCAACTGGTCTGAAACTTTCCATGCATCCCGCCCTCCCACGACGACGAGCCTGACACCTTCCTGCTCTGCCCACGTTACCGCAGCCTGAATCTGGCTCAATTCGTTCGCGTTGACGAGCACCGGCACCTTACCTTCAAGGATCGGTATCATCGCTTCCCAGCGCGAATCGGTGTCGTGGTACGGAACGCCCTTCTGGGCTTCGGCTTTTTTTGCCGTCATGTATGCACGCGCAGCTGCAAAGGCATCGCGGAGAGCCTTTAACTGCTGATCGCGCTGGCGTTGCCATTCTTCACGCGTTTGTCGGACTCCGCCAAATCCGAAACCTAACGGCGTCTGCGTATAGACCATCAATGGCCAATTGATGACGAGACCGAGCTGCGCTTTGAGCGTCATCTCTTCCCACGTCCAGCCGTCCATCATCATTGCTGCAGCGGTTCCGGAGATCAGTCCGCCACCCGGCGTCGATCCGGTGACTGTAATTCCCTCAGAGCGTGCGACGGGGAAAAGCTCGCTTTCCGGATTTACAGCAACCTCCGCTCGTGCGTTGGGGTTGATACCGCCAACTTCCTGAATATCCAGCGTTCCGCGCACCGAACCGATCTCCGTCAAGCCCATGTTGGTGCTAGCATCGATAAGTCCGGGATAGACATGCTTGCCGGCAATGTTTATTCGCTCAGCATCGGCAGGAACCGCGACGTTCTGACCAAGGGCAACGATCTTTCCTTTGTCAAAAAGGATTGTCCCGTTTCCGATCACCGCGCCGCTGACGGTGTGAATCGTTCCGCCAACAAGGGCGACGGGCTTCTTTTGCTTCGCAGAAGGGATTGGGTCGGAAGCAAGAGAACGCTCGGCGAACAATGCAATTAGAACAATAATAATGAGTGTTGCGAAGTCCCGCCTTGCGGGATGCTCCTGAGCCCTTCCAATTCGGGAGCGGAGTTCCCTCATAACAGTGGTAGTAAATATCTTCTTGTCAGTTCTCATGGTCAAAGCCCTCCATAATGAGTTCTACTCCACTCATGCAAGATTGAAGACGCTCTTCGTTTGGACGACGGAAACGAGCAGGTGGTCCACCGGCGGGCGTCGGCGTTGGTTGCTGCTTGCCGGCGAAGATCTTCTGGATCAACGCTGCGCGCTCCTTTTGAATCTGTTCGCGCAACTGCTTATCTTCGTCGACGTCAAAATACTTTCTCCCGTCCACCCAAGTCTGCACGCACTTTGAATAGGTCGAGAGCGGATTGCCGTTCCACACTGCAAGATCTGCGTCTTTCCCGACTTCGAGCGACCCGACTTTATCCGCGATGCCCAACTGCTTCGCCGGGTTGATCGTGACGAACTGTAGAGCTTCTTCCTCGGAAAGACCGAACTTGATCGCTTTCGCCGCTTCCCAGTTCATGCGCGACGCAAGCTGCGAATTGTCGGAATTGTAGGAAACGACCACGCCCTGCGACGCCATGAGCGGGCCGTTGCCGGGAATCGCATCCCAGGCTTCGATCTTGTAAGCCCACCAGTCGCTAAACGTCGAGCCGCCGGCACCGTGCTTCGCCATCGCGTCGGCAACTTTGTAGCCTTCAAGCACGTGCTGGAATGTGGCGATGCGGAAGCCAAAATCTTCCGCAATGCGGATCATCATCAGGATTTCATCCTGGCGGTAGCTGTGGCAATGGACGAGCCGCTTGCCGCTCAGGATTTCCACCAGGGCATCGAGCTCCAGGTCCTTGCGAGGCTGAGTTTTCGTCTTGTCTTTCTCCCACTCTTTCCACGCGCGCTCGTAGTCCCGCGCAGCTTTGAAGCGATCGCGAATGATTTGCTCAACGCCCATGCGCGTGGCAGGATAGGGAACTTGCTGGCCCGGCTGTAGATTGACGTTGCTGCTTTTGACGTTCTCGCCGAGTGCAAACTTGATGCCTTGCGGCGCGCCGGCAATCAGCAGCTCGTCCGGCAGCGAACCCCAGCGCCACTTCACGGTGGCGTTTTGCCCGCCGATGGGATTGGCGGAGCCGTGCAGAATGTTCGCGGCCGTCGTGCCGCCGGCAAGCTGGCGATAGATCCAAATGTCGTCGCTGTCGATCACGTCTTCGATCCGTACTTCTGCGGTGACAACTTGAGCGCCTTCGTTCACACTTCCAGAGACGGCAGTGTGCGAATGTGCGTCGATGATCCCGGGAGTCACCTGCTTGCCCGTCGCGTCAATAACGATGGCATCCTTAGGGGCGTCAAGGCTTTTTCCGATGCGCGCAATCTTGCCGCGGGTGATGAGCAAGTCAGCGCCTTCCAGCTTGCCTTGAGGACCCTGCGTCCAGAGTGTCGCGTTTTTGATGAGCGCATTCGCCGGCTGGTCGGGCTGTTTGGCTCGGCCGTACTCGCCCGCGGGGAAGACGTCGGGGAACGACGCCATCTCCGTTTTCTTGGGCGCGGAGGTGTCCGGTTCCGCTTTTGCCATCTCCGTGCGCGCGGCGGACCAAGAGAACGGTGCGCCATCCCCGCGTTCTCCGACGCCGTACATTTCTTTCACACTGACTGTACCAGACATGCGCATTGTGCCAGGCCAACCGACTGAGTCAGTGTTTGCCGTAAAGGCAAGGCGACCGACAGAGAATGTTACAGTGCCAAGGCGCAAATCTCGCCCGCGCCATCGGAGGCTACCGGTCGGCTTGTCGATGTCGCCGCCTAAGGTCAGCGTACCGGCTTGTCCGGAGTCGGAAGAGATCTTCACATCCCACGTGCCTCGCGCATCGGCAGCGGGCGGGGGTTTCACATCGTACTGCTTGCCGTCGATCCAGACCTCGCGAATCTTCGTCTTCTCACCGAAGAGGTCGCCGTCGGTAACGATAATGTTGGCAACTTTGCCGGCGTCAAGCGTCCCGAAGTTCCTGTCGATACCCAACCACTTTGCCGGTCCGGTAGTGAGTGCAGCGAGAGCGCCGTCGGTGCTCAGGCCGCGTTCGATTGCTTTTCGTACTTGGGCGAGGAATGTAGCTGCATCTCGTAGTGTGGCGGACGTGAGAGCAATCGGCACGCCGGCTTTTTCGAGTCGGCCGGGATTTTCCGGCGCTGCATCCCAGTGGCGGAGTTCCTCGACTGTCACGTTGAGGGCATCTTCAGGCGTATCCACGGCAGGAGCTTCCGGAAAATTCAGCGGCACGATCACCGGCAGCTTCGCCGCTTTGATTGCGTCAAGCCGTCGATATTCATGCCCGCTGCCGCGCACGATGAGGTTCAGGTTGAACTCTTTGCCGATTTTTGCGGCGCGGAGGAAGTTCAGCTCATCGTCCACATTCATCATCACTGCTTGACGCCGTTGGAGTGCATCCTGGAGGGCGGCAAGCGCGTTGTTGGATTCGGGTCGGGGCTGGTTTGGGTTCTTTGCATAGGAATCCCACGCCTTCCGGTACCAATCGGCGTCGTACCATGTTTGCCGAATTAACGCGATGGCTCCCATAAGCGAGTTTGGGTACGATCCACCGAAGCCGCCCGTAACTTCGAAGACGACATTCTGTGCAACGTTGCGCTTCACAAGGAGATCGCTTGCCGTGCCATCCCCGATCTGCACTAGGGCGCTTGAGCCGCGAAAGATTCCACGCTGCAGCGCCACAAGTGCCAGCGTAAATCCCTGTGACCGGAGTTTTTCGGCGGCAGTCTTATCGGGTGTGAACTCTTCGCTCACGTCAAACTCCGCGCGCACTTTGTTGTTCCAATGCGCGGCGCCTTTGGGCTGATCCTGTTGCGTTTGCTGTCCGCCGCCGCCAACCTGACCCGGCTGCTGTTGCTGTGGCGGTCGGGGAACGCCAATATCCGACGAAAGCTCGATCAGTCCCGGATAGAGTGTGTAGCCCGTCAGGTCGAAGACGCGCGCATCGGCGGGCGGTTGCACAGTTTCGCCCACGGCTTGGATGGTTCCGTTGCGAACGACAAGCGTCCCTTTGGCGATCACTTTGCCGGGCGCGATGACAATCTTTGCGTTGGTGAAAGCAAAGACAGCCGGTGTGTTCTCCCGCAGCGCAACGGGCGGTGCGGTCTGTGCCGACAGACTGCATGCCGTGACTGCAAAGAGAAGCACGATGATGAGACATCGCTGCATGGTAAGACCTCCTTCAAATGGTGAGTAAAAGAAAAGACGAGAAGACTCGGTTGGAAAGAGCAACTACACCGTCAGTGAAATAAACCGATGTGTTAAAAACGGAGGGCGACAAGAAAAGTTTCTCGCATGGTTATGTTACGAGCGCTTGTACACCAGAACTTGCCAGACAAAGGTTGAGTTCGCATACGCCAGTCGGAATCCGCTCTTGGCAATTTGCTCCCGCATATTTTCCCAGTTGTGCCAGAAGGGATGGAACTTCATACGGAAGAGCCTGGTGAACGCGATATGGGCTTTGAACATCAGCTCCACGAGGGCATTTTCCTTCGGATGAGAGAGGGCGAACAGACGGCGAGTTCTGCCGGTGGATTTCTCGAGCAGGAGTTCGAGGTTTTCGTAGCAGCAGACAACCTTATCAAGCATGGTGATGTCTGCTTCTGGAATGGAATCGGATATCTGCACAAAATCGCCGACGAGGTAATTCGCCCTGTTCAGGATACCCATTTCAGCGGCGAAGTTTTTCGCTTTCTCGATCATGCCTTCGGCGAGGTCGACACCGACGGCGTGTTCCGCTCCTTCTTTGAGCAGGGTTAAATGGAGAGAGCCAACCCCGCAGCCGATATCGAGGATATTCTTTGCGGCGACAGATTCCTGTCGTACACCCTCCAGCAGGAGTCGCTGCTCTTTCGCCAGCCCCTTCTTGCGAAACTGCTTGGCGTACGATTTCGACCAGCGCGAGAAGAATTTATTCGTGCCGTCGGTTGATGGAGGTGTTGTGCAGCAGGAAGACATAGTATGAGGTTTGGGGTTTAAGGTTGGAGACAGGGGAAAAAGTAACTCAGAACCCGAACCTCTAACCTGCTTTTCATTACAACACGAAATCTACTTCATACATTTCGTACCGGGTTTTCTTCATGCCGAGGCGCTCGTAAGCTTGTCGCGCTCGGCTGTTATGTTTTTCGACATAGAGTCGTAGACCGCAAACATTCTTTTCTTTGTTTGCTAGCGATCGCACGTGTTCAAAGAGGGATTTGAACACTCCTTTGCCGCGAAAATCTTTCTGCACGTATACGCTTTGAATCCACCAGAAATTACCGTTCCGCCAGTCGCTCCATTCGTAGGTAATCAGCAATTGTCCGACGACCGATCCGTTCATCTCTGCAACATAGTACGTGCCCTTCGATGGATCGCGGAGAACTGCTTCGACGCCGGCGTGCAGTCGAGCGAAGTCGAGGTCGAGATTCTCCGTCTCTTTCGCCATGAGCGCGTTGAACTCCGTGATGCGCGTTGCATCAGTGAAAACTGCAGGACGAATGGAAATGCTCATGAGTTACTTGCAGGTCTTGTTCGACGTTCAATGCCAAAGATAGAGCAAGGAAAGATGAAATGCAAAATGAAGATTTTTAGTAATTACTCAGCCACCAAGGCTCAAAGACACAAAGGAAATAACGACATTGAGAAACTTTCTCGTACGTCGCCATGACGTGAATTTGCAATCTCCCAGCCATGCAAGCTTTCTTTGTGCCCTGGTGTCTTAGTGGCTGAGCAGTTATCATTTTTACTCAAAGAATCTTCACCTCATCCCCAACACGCAATATTTTTCCCGCTTCCGACGGATGGATTCTTGTATTGACGCAGAAGCGATAGAAGTGGTCGAAGCGGGAAGGCTTTGACCAGGCAGGGAGTGATTCTTTCCGCCGCTCCGTGAATGTTTTCTGAAAGCGGTGGTACTCGTCCGCGGTCTCAGGATTGCGGGTAGGCACGACGCACCGCGCACACGGATTGATGCCATCGAATTTCACATTGCCGATTTGAAACTCAACAAACGTACCGGACTCTCCAAACAGATGGTCTTCCCAAAACGCTTCGACACCGCCTAAGACAAAATTCGGTCGGAAGCGTCGCTGAAGTTCGTTCATCGTCAATCCCGGAAACCATTCAGCGACTTTCTCAAGCGATGCTTCACTGACAATGGTTG
>CAYJSZ010000126.1:0-6499 GCA_964372545.1 uncultured Ignavibacteriaceae bacterium | reverse complement strand
CTAACCAGATTTTACAGGGGTTTTAACCTCACACCAAAAGCGGTCAACTTGAATTGTCTTACTTAAATGACGGGCAACTGCGCCTAACAGAACCTATATTGAAAGAGAAAGGTAAGAAAAGGGAAGGGAAGTTGGGTTGACCCCGAATAAGAACATTTCGGGGCAGGGCTGTACAATGGAAAACCTCCCCGCCTGCGTCGGGCAGGCTCGTCGCATTAAGTTGAACTTCTTGTACAACATCCAAGTTTTTTTTCTGCCGCTTTTCTTTTCCAAAAAGAAAAGCGGCACCGTGATCGTCGTCGATTGAGTGAATCGTTAACATATTCCATTCGCCAGGTGGGTGAACAAGACGTTCGGTTAACCAAGAGAGAAAAATCCAAAGGAGAAAAAACCATGAAAAGAAAATTCGTTCCATTCTTGTTTCTCTTCTCAATCGTTTCCATTCAAGCCGACCCCATCCACGCTCAAGAGGAGAAGAAACCCGTCCAAGAAAAAGTCTGGTCAAGATATGATTTTGTCCCGGGGGATAAAATCATCTTCGAGGACAACCTTCAGGGAGAGGTCAACGGAGAAGCGCCGTCGAAGTGGGGACTTCAGTACGGAAGAGCTGAAATCGCAGAGTACGGAGGAGAAAAGGTTATCTATCTTATAGAAGACGGTACCGCCATCTCGCCGCTGATGAAAACGGAACACTATCTACCTGACCTGTTTACAGTGGAGTTTGATATGTTCACGGAGTGGAGCGCCTACTATTACGAAGCAAGATTAGAAGGAATTGGCAGTATCGGAATTGGGAGGGGTGTAATCTCCGCCTACAGCTTTGAAGGGACAATACCGCAAGAGGAGGAGAGCTACGAGAACAGATGGCATCACGTTGCCATTGCTTTTAACAAGCGAAGCCTGAAAGTCTATTTCAATGAAAACCGAATCCTGAACATCCCAAACATTTCCGAGAAGCCAACGGCGTTTGGCATTGCACTATTCCAGACAGGGGGGTATGAGAAGTACTTCATTAAGAACGTGCGCATCGCCGCTGGCGGGCGAGGACTCTACGATCAGGTCATGACAGAAGGAAAAATCGTTACGCGCGGAATATTGTTCGATGTCGGCAAAGCAACCATCAAGCCGCAGTCGATGGGGGTGATTAACGAGGTCGCTAAACTGTTGAAGGAGAAGGCCGACCTGAAGTTCAGCATCGAAGGCCATACGGACAGCGACGGCGATGATGCATTCAATCAAAAGCTCTCGGAACAGCGGGCTGAAGCCGTGAAAGCGGAGTTTGTGAAGGCGGGGATAGATGCCGCTCGATTGCAAACGAAGGGCTGGGGAGAGACAAAGCCCATCGACCCGAACGCAACGCCGGAAGGCAAAGCCAACAACCGCAGAGTAGAATTTGTAAAACTGTAGAGTTCGATGCGCTTTGCCTTCGGCAGAAGCGACCGCCGAAAGCCACCGCTGTTGCCTGAGCCCAAACGACGACCGATCGGTTTTGGGAAAGAAGCGGAGTAAGGGCAGCCGCAGCTATCAGCAGGCGTCATTGCCGCCCGTGGCCGATATCGGAGCTTCAATCGGAGAGTTGAACCTTGAGCTTCTTGCCTAAGGCTTTTGCATATTTGCCCAAGGTGGAGAGGCGAATGTCTTCGGAATGGTTCTCAATGCGGGATATGGCAGACTTCTTGGTGCGGAGTTTCTTGGCAATCATCTCCTGCGTGACACCAGCCCGTTCTCGAGCTTGTCGAAGCATCACACTGAACTCAAATGCTTCATATCCAGATTCAAAATTCTCAGCAAACTTCGGGCTGCGTTTCTTGCGACGTTCAATGTATCGTTCGAGATCACTCATGACTTGTTTCTCCTTTCGAGATAATCGGCTCGACGTTGATGGGCCAGTTCAATTTCCCGGCGTGGAATCTTTTGCTGCTTTTTCGCGAATCCATTGGTTAAGATCAGAAGCATTGGGCCATCGAAGAATCCGAGCAACCGATAATTATTGCCTCCGACTTGTGCTCGAATCTCCCATAGATTGTCTGTTCCAACCAGTTTCTTCATGTACTGTTGCGGGACAACGTCAAGTCTCTCGGCCAGCCGGAGCACCCAAGCAACCTTCTGGGCCTGCTTGTCTGAAAGCGAATCGACAAATTCCTCGACGGGACTTTTCCCACTTGCTGTTCGGTAGAAGTGAACTGTCCGCACAGACAAAGTTAACGCATTTGTGAACCGTATGCAAGCAACTATTTCAGGGCAGCAGAAAACCATTGCTGCTTGTCTGAACACCACACTCCGAAGGGAGGCTCATATGAAACTCCATGTTTCGATCAGCCTGTTCATTGCGGTGATACTGTCATTGCCGTTGATGGCACAGCAAGACCAACGCCATCGCAACGCCGCCGCCGTTCAAAAAGTCCTCGCAGCTCTCTCAACTACTCAGGTAGTCAAAGTGAATTCTCTAAAGGCACTCCTGTTAGAGGCATACAAAAACGATGAAACCTATACAGAGGGGATAAAGGGAACACCGGAAGAGGAGTTAGAAGACGTCATGGGACTCAAGAAATTCGTCTCAAAAGGCGGTGAAGAGACCGGCGAGATGGTCGATGACCTGGAAGCCATCAAAGGAGTGTTGGACTCGTACTTTGAGCGATATGAGAAGATGATCAATGCGAGCGTTCCTTTCCATCCCATTCCGTTAAGGAACTTTGTACCGCTGCTGGCGAAAAGCTCGACGTTGAGAGAATTGATCAAAGAGACATTGTATCCGGAGAAGGTATGGATGGCAGAGTTTCAGTATGGTTCAACGGTTCTCAAGACAGAAGAGAATCCTCTTGCAAGATTGAGAGCTTCGGGTAAGCCGGGGACATTCTTGAAAGAAGGCGACCCGACCTACAAAGAGCTGAAGGAAGTCTTTCTCAAGGTCACGCACCACTCTTTGAAAGAGGATGTCAACGAGACCGTCAATCTGATTGCCGACCAGGTCTACACGCTGCGAGCAGGACCGATGGCACGGTGGGTGAAGAAAGATGAGCTCAAGCCGCTGTTAACGAAGAAGTTCCAGGAGGAAGTTTACTCGCTCTTCGGACCGGAGGAATACATGCACACAGAGCTGGTGGTGGTGGCGAAAGTACGGGACCTGCCGCCGACCCCCGACCTGATGAAGCCCTGGCCGAAAGAGACCCCGTGGTGGAGAGGGATGTCTGTCGACTGGTCGAAGTTTCAAGATGGCGACTATTTCGTAGCGGCGCCGTGTATGATCGGGATGATCGGGGATGAATCCTTAGGCCCTGGCGATGTTGAGTGCTACGTCTTTCGAAAGGTCGGCAATCAGTGGCGCGTGGTCGGCATGTAAGGAAGCGCCACGTTGCTGATCCTGATTTTGTCAGTAAACTTATTTTCACTACCTTGAACACACGAAGCATTCCTTATGAACATCCTTCTCGTCAATCCTGAATATCCCAAAACCTTCTGGAGTTTCCGCTACGCGCTGAAGTTCATCTCCAAAAAAGCTAGCTTTCCGCCGCTCGGACTGCTCACTGTTGCCGCCATGCTTCCAGAGGAGTGGTCGAAGAAGCTTGTCGATCTGAACGTCTGGCCGCTGAAGGAGAAGGATCTGCTGTGGGCCGATTACATCTTTATCGGCGGCATGTCCGTCCAGAAAGAATCTGCCAAAGAAGTCATCGAGCGGTGCAGATCGCTGGGTAAGAAAATCGTTGCGGGCGGACCGCTCTTCACCGCGCGGCACGAGGAGTTCGACGGCGTCGACCATTTCGTCCTGAACGAAGCCGAGATCACCTTACCGCGCTTTCTGGATGACCTGCGGAAAGGAGAAGCTCAACCGCTTTACACGTCCCACGAGTGGGCCGATGTGACCGTCACTCCTCTTCCTCTCTGGGAACTCATCGAATTGCGACACTACTCGTCGATGAATATCCAGTACTCGCGTGGATGCCCGTACGACTGCGAGTTCTGCGATATCACCGTACTCTACGGCCGCGTCCCAAGAACGAAAACGAAAGAACAGATCATCGCTGAATTGGAGAGCCTATATGTTCGCGGCTGGCGCAGCGGCGTATTTTTCGTGGATGACAACTTCATCGGGAACCGTGGCAAGCTCAAAAAGGAAATCCTTCCGGCAGTCGTCGAGTGGATGGACGCGCGGCGTCATCCGTTCTCTTTCCAAACCGAAGCCTCCATCAACCTTTCGGACGATGACGAGCTGATGCGCCTGATGGCGCGGGCAGGATTTGACACCGTCTTCGTGGGAATCGAATCACCGAACGAAGAGAGTCTGATCGAGTGCCGGAAGATCCCCAACAAGGGCCGCGACCTGATCGCCTCGGTGAAAAAAATCCAGCGGCACGGAATACAGATTCAAGGCGGCTTTATCGTGGGCTTCGACAACGACCCGGCCTCGATTTTCGAGCGCGTGGTGGAGTTCATTCAGGAAAGCGGAATCGTGACGGCGATGGTCGGGCTGCTGAACGCTCCGCGCGGCTCCAGGCTCTACCGGCGTCTGCTGAACGAAGGCCGCTTGCTCAGCGCCATGTCCGGAGACAACACAGACTTCTCGATGAACTTCATCCCGCACATGGACAAAGAGAAACTACTGGAAGGATACCGAAAGATCGTCGAAACCATTTACGCTCCAAAGCAGTACTACGCACGCGTTAAACGGTTTCTCAGCGACTATAAGCTGCCGCACGCGCAGCCGTTCCGCATCCGTCTCATGCACGTGAAGGCTTTGATCAAATCTATTGTCCTCCTCGGTGTCATCGGGAAAGAGAGATTTTACTACTGGCGACTGTTCTTCTGGTCGCTGGTCAGACACCCGCGCCTGTTCCCGCTTGCCATTACTTTCGCCATCTACGGCCATCATTTCCGGAAAGTGTTTGAGCGGTATTCCTGAAAAGACAACATTCCATCTCCGTTCAGCATAGGGAAGAATCTTCTTCCTTCCGATATCCTCAGAGCGCACTCTGTTTTCCAAACACTCCTTGATAATTCAGGAGAGAATTGCTACCATACTCCACGACAATGAATTCCTCCATTTCATTTGTTCTCGACGGTAGGCTTGTCTCTCTCGACTTTCAAGATCGCGCCGGTCCCAAGCCGACAACGACTGTCTTGAATTACCTTCGCACACTCCCCACGCACAAAGGTGTAAAGGAAGGCTGTGCAGAGGGCGACTGTGGTGCATGCACGGTCGTTATCGGTGAACTCACTCCCGAAGAAAAAATCCGCTACCGTTCGGTCGATTCCTGCCTCGTGTTCCTCCCGATGCTTCACGGCAAGCAGTTGGTCACCGTAGAGAATTTGAAGAATGAACGGGGAGAATTACATCCCGTTCAAGATGAGATGGTGAACACCAACGGCAGCCAGTGTGGCTACTGCACGCCGGGCATTATCATGTCGTTGTTTTCTTTGTACAAGAACACCGACCATCCAACGCGTGAGGAGATCGATGATGCGTTGACCGGTAATCTCTGCCGCTGCACGGGCTACAAACCCATCGTCGAAGCTGCGGCCCGGTCGTGTGTCCATCACGGAAAAGATTTTCTCACCGCCCTCGAACCGCAAACCTCCAGCCTGCTCCGGTCCATTCCAAACGAGTCACTTCACCTGAAGATTCATCCACAAGAATACTTTCGCCCGGCGACTCTTCAAGAGGCTTTGTCGCTGAAACGCGAACATCCGGGGGCGTTTGTCATTTCCGGTGCGACCGATGTTGCTCTGCGCGTGACGAAGAAGCACGAGCTATTGAAGGAGATCATTGACCTGTCTGCGATTGAGGAGCTTAAGACTGTTGCCGAGACTCCGTCGGCTCTTTCCATCGGCGCCGGAGTTCCATTGAATGATGCGATGCCGGCTATCAAGAAAGATTTTCCAGCGCTTCATGATATGCTGGCCGTGTTTGGTTCTCAGCAAATCAGAAACTTGGCTACGTTCGGCGGGAATCTCGGTACGGCATCCCCCATCGGAGATACGCTTCCAGTCCTGATGGCGTACAATGCGAAGGTCGTATTGCAGAGCCTGGAAGGCAGGCGGGAAGTTGCATTCGATGAGTTCATCGTCGGATATCGGAAAACCGCGCGGAAACCAGATGAGCTGATCACTTCAGTCATTATTCCGAAAATGCTTAACGACGCGTTGGTGAAAGCGTACAAAGTTTCCAAGCGGAAAGACTTGGACATCTCGACGGTGAGCGGCGGCTTTCGATTGGAATTGAATGACGGAAAGACGGTAGAGAACATTAAGCTGGCGTACGGCGGAATGGCGGAGAGGATCAAGCGTGCAACGGCTGCTGAGCAATTCTTGAATGGAAAGCGGTGGGAGCGAGAAACTGTTGAGCAAGCGATGGCGCTGCTCGATCGTGATTTTGTGCCTATCTCAGACGCGCGGGGGAGTGCCGAGTTCAGAACAGTCGTCGCCAAAAACCTGTTGCTGAAATTTTGGAGTGAAACAGTAGGAGCTAACGGTCGATGAAGAAAGACATGCCGCACGAGAGCGC
>CAYJSZ010000125.1:0-6530 GCA_964372545.1 uncultured Ignavibacteriaceae bacterium | reverse complement strand
TTGCGCGTTTTTTGCGTCCCGCTGTTGTTTGGCGGGAGTAAGGGGGACAAAGTACCACTGCGTACTTTCCCCTCCTTACACAAGGAGGGGTCGATCCGCCGGCAGCGGATCGGGTGAGGTCGACGCTTAACAACTTAGTTTCCTGATTGACAAAACGCAAGGCGATTTTCCGGAAGCGCATCAGGTCGTGAGCACTTCAGGAAGCGCTGCGGCGAATCGCTGCAGTTCTTCTGTTGTCCCGATGCTGACCCGGCACCAGTCTATGTATGGCGGGAAAGGCCGGCCCACGAGTACGCCGCGCTCCCGCATCGCGGGGCGGAAGTTCTCGATGGATTTGCCCGTGCGGAAAAAGACAAAATTGGCTTCAGACGGAGTGTACTGCAAGCCACGGTCTTCAAAAACTCTGTAGAGGAATTGTTTACCTTCGCGATTCTTTCGTCGACAGAAATCCTGGAACTCTTTGTCGCGATAGCTCGCAATCGCTCCTCGCAAGCCGACGACGTTCACGCTGCCCGTCATTGCACGGTCGAGTTTCTTGATCGTGTCCGGCTGCCCAATCCCAAACCCGATGCGCATCCCTGCCAGGCCGTGAATCTTCGATGCCGTGCGCGAGACGACGATGTTGTGCCCTTGCCGAACGAGGTCGACCATCGAACGGTAGTGCGGGTCTTCAACGTACTCATGGTACGCTTCATCAACAAACACCAGCGTCCGTTTCGATGCGTCTTCACAGAAGGATTGCAGCGCATCGCTCGTCACGAGCGTTCCGGAGGGGTTGTTGGGATTGCACACGTAGACGAGAGTCGTCTTGGCGGAGATGCGGCGATTCATTTCCGCGAGGTCGTGCGTCATCGCCCCGTCCAGCGGCACGGGCTGGATTGTCGCGCCGATGTTGCGCGCGTAGTCCATCAACTGCTCGAACGTCGGATGGGCTGCAACGATCTCTCCGCCTTCCTTGCCAGAGAGCAGTCCGGCGACGTTGAGAATTTCGCCCGACCCTGCGCCGATCGCGATGTGGTCCGGTGTGAGACCAACCAACTCGGCGACCAGTGAGCGGAGTTCATCGGAGGGGAGACTGGTGTACAGATTTCCTTCATCGAACCCCGCCGTCATCGCTTTGCGCGCCGTGGGCGATGGGCCGTACGGGTTTTCGTTGAAGAGCAAACGCGCGGTTGTCGTACCGCGTCGAGGCGTTGCAGTCGGCGACAGCGTCTGGCACCCGGTCAGGAAACCGGCCGCAACCAGAGCGCTGGCCTGTAACAGTTCCCGGCGATTCATAGCTTCCTCCTTTACAAAAATGGGAACGCTGAATCGAAGATTTGTTATTTAGTCAAGTTGACCGCCCGTGCTGCCATCCGTTGAAACGGACGGCTGGAAAACCTTCGAAAAACCCCGCCTTGCGGGGTTTCGCAACGCAATCAGCCGTCGACTTCAGTCGATGGCGCCAATGAACCGTGCCCTGTATATAGGCATTTTATCAACCGGTCAACTTGTGTTATTTATTTGTAACTACTCAGCACACCGTAGATGTGCAATGATTATAGCCCGAGTGTTGGAACAATACCATGAACCCCGTCAGGGGTTCCACCAAACCACATTCATTTCCTTTGACCCCGAAGCGCTACATTTCGGGGTTGATACGATTGTTGCGTTGAACCCCTACGGGGTTCGCGAGGGGTAAATCAGATTCCCCGCCCGCCTGACCGTCGGGCAGGCGGGCCTTATCTGTGCTCCACTATAGGCGGGCAGGTTCATCCCGCTAAAAGAGAGCGGGATTCAGAATGACAACAGATAGATTATTTACACGTCTCGTTGACCACAATGCCGTTGACGATCACAGCACAGACGTGCGTGGCATACTCAAACGGGTCCCCGTCGAACAGTACCACGTCCGCATCTTTGCCGGCCTCCAAGGAGCCCACACGCTTCTCAAGTCCCAAAATGCGCGCCGCATCGATGGTAATGGCTCCGAACGCATCGGCGAACGAGAGACCGTTTGAAGCGGCAATCGCAGCCTCAAACAAGACCACGCGAGTCTTTGGAACATAACCCTCGAAGCCACTCTGCAGGGCGATGGGAATCCCGGCTTTCTTCAGAATTGCCGCTGTCTCCATCGACGCATTCCGTGTGTCGCCGCCCGTGCGAACCATTGTTGGATGCACGATGACTGGCACACCGGCTTTCTTGATTTCATCCAAGAGCAGATAGGCCTCAGCCGCGCCGTCGAGCACGAGCTTGAAGCCGAACTCTTTTTGCAGCCGCAGCGCGGCCATAATATCGACTGCTTGTTGCGCGGTGAACATAGCCTTTACCTCGCCGTTCAGCACCTTGGCGAGAATGTCCATCTTCAGGTCGCGGGAGGGACGCTTGGATGGATCTTTCTCTTTCATCTTCGCTGCGTATTCCTGCGCTTTGAGGAACTCTCCGCGGATCATCGCGACGCTCTTGGACCGCGTTCCGGGCGATTTGAAGTTTTGTGTCACCGATGAGCCGATGGTAAAAGCGACCATACCGACGGAATCGATCATTGCCTCGGCGACCGTGTTGCCGACGCTCTTCACGACGATCGTCGTCCCGCTTGCCAGCGCGCCGGGACCCGGACCGGTGTGCACCGTCGTTACGCCGAGGTTGCGAACCCACTCCACGAGCGCTTCACGTGGGTTGTAGGCGTCGATCGCGCGAAGCTCCGGCTGCATAGGACTCGACGTCTCGAGCTGCATCTGGTCGTGCGGAGCGTTGTAGATACCTGCAAGACCGACAACGCTGTGAGCATCGACGAGGCCGGGGGTGACGACTCTTGCCGTCATCACTTTGTAACCGGAAGGGATTGTCACTTGTGAAGCAGGTCCCACACGCTCAATCTTGTTTCCGCGGAGAAGAACAACGCCGTCAGTGATTGGCTGGCCAGCCATGGTATGAACCGTTTCGCCACGCACGGCGAGTTGTGCGAAGGAACTACTCGTGACTAACACTGTCGCTGCGAGCACAGCGAAGCAATCCCGGAATAGTCTCCTCATACGTTGAGTTCTCCTGTCATCCTGAGTCCCGACGGTTTTCATCGGGACGAAGGATCCCGTTGTTGTCGGATTCTTCGCTTGCTCCTTTGGGGATGCGTTCAGAATGACTATTGGCTTGGTTTTCATCGCGCACCTCCTTCCTCTTCGCAGGAGTCCTCGTAGAGGTCGCCGCGGAAGATGTCGAATCCGCCGACAGCATATTTCTTGTCGTTAGGATTCGCGCGGTCGAACATTTTGACCCCCTCAACCCATGTTTGCTCGACATGCGAATAAACGCTCAGCGGGTCTCCGGAAAGAATTAAGAAGTCTGCGTCCTTGCCAGGTTTCAGTGAGCCGACTCGTTCTTGCAGGTCGAGCATCTTGGCACCGGCAATCGTCATCGCTTCAAGCGCTTTTTGTCGCGACATGCCCGCTCGGACTCCGAACGCTGCGGAGCGGAGAAACAGGCGTGAATCCGTAATGCCGTCGTCCGTGTGGAAGCCGACCAGCACACCGGCCTTTTCAAGCGCGGCGCCGTTTTCCCAGCGAATATCGACCGCTTCGAGTTTGCCTCCTGGTGAGTCGAGAACGATGATCGAAGCGGGCACACCGGCCTCGGCAATCTCTTTGGCGACCTTCCACGCCTCGCTCACGTGCTGCAGAACGACGCGGAAGCCGAACTCCTTCGCCAGTCTCAGCGCGGTCAGAATATCGTCATGCCGGTGCGTGTGATGGTGTACGACCCGCCTGCCGTCCAGTACCTGCACGAGGGCTTCCATGTCCAGTTCGCGCTTCGGCATTTTTGCGGGGTCGCCTTTCGCTGCCTGAATCTTCGCACGATACTCTTGCGCTTTCACGAACGTCTGTCGCACTAATGCTGCAGACTTCGCACGAGTGCCCGGGAATGGCGCCTGGCGGATCGAATTCGTCCCGTTTGCCATCTTCATCCCGCCGCAAATGTCGTTGATGGGGTCCTTGCAAAACAGCATGTCGTTGATCGTGTTGGCCGGGCGCAGCTTGATGTACGCCGTCTGACCGCTCAGCAGATGTCCCGAACCGGGCATCACGTTGAGTGTCGTAATGCCGCCGGCGAGCGCTTTCTTGAAGTCGTCTGCGCGGACGTCGATGGCGTCGAGAATGCGGACGTCCGGCTGAAGAGGAGCGGAGCCGTCGCCCCCGCTGCCGTTGCCAAGGTGCGAGTGCGTATCAACCATCCCCGGCATGATGACTTTGCCGGTCGCATCTTGCACGACCGCATCGGAGGGAATGTTGACCTCGCCCGCTTTGCCGACGGCGAGAACTTTGCCGAATTGAACGAGCAACACGCCGTTCTGGATCGGTTCGCCCTCAATCGGGATAATCGTGGCGCCGCGGAAGGCGTGCGGCTTGTCCTGAGCGGCCACCTCAAGACACAATAGGAACAGGACAGCCAACGTGAGCCTGCCTCTCATTGCTCCTCCTTTCGAATGATGAGTGAAGAAAACAGCGGATCAGTCCTAGAAATTTCTGCGCAATGTAAGCACAAGTCCAGAGGGAATCAAGGAGAAGGTCGCTCTGCTTACTGCCTGTTAAGATGTGAAGGTTCGACGTTCGAGATGCGGATCGTCGACTGGAGTTCCTTGCGGGGCTTATCGCCGCCGTAGAGTACCTGCTCCAGAAACAATCCCGAAGGTGGGGCGGTGAGTTTCGCCGGCTTGTCGGACTGCATCGTGAGGAAGCGCTTGACGTCGTCGTTTGACATTTTTCCGCGGCCGACTTCCGCAAGCACCCCGACAATGCGCCTTGCCATCTTCCAGATGAAATGCGATCCGCGTACGCGAATCAAGATTAGATCGCCTTCCTCTATCATCTCCACGCTGTCAATCAGCACTGTGGTTGACTTCTCCTCCGGATCGTCATCGGTGAACGACCGGTAGTTTTTCATGCCGACGAAGAGCTTGCCGCATTCCAGCATCCGCTCGAAATCAAGTGAGTCTTTGATCCACCAGACGAAACGCTTGCCGAAGGCAGTCCGGCGTCTGGAGATCTGATAGAGATAGGTCCGGGAAACGGCATCGTGACGTGCGTGGAAACTCGGCGGGGTTTTTCCGACTTCGAGGATGTTGATGTCGGCAGGCAGCTCGTCGTTGAGCTTGATGCGAATGACTTCGGGAGCGAGGACGGTTCTTACGTCGAGATGGGCCACCTGCATCAGCGCGTGCACGCCGGCGTCGGTGCGGCCCGAGCCTTGAAATTCGAACTCGTGCGTCTTGAAAACCTTGTGGACGGCTTCCGAGATTTCCCCCTGAACGGAGCGGGCATTCTTCTGCACCTGCCAGCCGCTATACCGGGTGCCTTCGTATTCGATGTTGAGTTTGAATCGTGCCACGGGAGGTCGTCAGTTTGCTGCTGCGCGGAGTGTAAATCGGGGAATCGTGACGGAGAACAGCTCGCCGTTGGGTCGTTTCATGAGATACGTTCCCTCCATGTGGCCCTCCATTGTTTCGAGGATGCAAAAACTGTTGTAGTCGTGCGCTTTGCCGGGCGCGATAACCGGCTGCTGTCCCACCACGCCTTCGCCTTCGACCTCCTCCTTGCGGCCGTTCGAGTGCTGAATGTGCCAGTGACGCCGGAGGAGTTGCACGGTTTCGTTCCGTTCGTTTTCAATGCGGATAAAATAGGCGAAGACGAACTTCCGCTGGAGTGCGTCGGACTGGCCGTCGAGGTACACCGGGCGGACGGTGATTTTCACTCTTTCAGTGGTTGCAGTGTAGCGTTGCATGGTCTTCAGATTGACTTTTTCGAGTGCATGAAGTCAACTTCAATCTACAATGATAAATCTTCTGCTTCAAGATGCGTCAAGAAAATCCAAGACGATTTGGGCGAATTCCTCCGGCGCCTCGGCATGAATCCAGTGCCCGACATCCACACCGACGATTCGGGACCGGGGAAACATCTTGTAGATTTGGCTTTCGTCATCCTTTATGACGTATCCCGCTTTGTTGCTTTTCACAAACAGCGTCGGCATATCAAACCGTTGAGAAGGGTCCAGGGCGATGTTCATTTCGTCGTAGTGCTTGCGGATGATGTCGAGGTTCATTTTCCAATGGAACACGCCCGAGTCGTCGCGCGACAGGTTCTTCATCACAAATTGCCGCGTGGTTTCGCTGGGGATGTTGTTTGCGAGCGCTTCGTTGATCTCCTTGCGGCTCGAAAAATCTCTCAAGTCTAACGAAGTTATCGCGTCGAAAATGTAGTCGTGTTGGCGATCGTATGCCCGTGGCGCGATATCGACGACGATGAGTTTGTGGACGAGACTGGGATAGGTCAGCGCAAACTGCATCGCCGTTTTTCCACCCATAGACTGCGCGAGTAGATACGCAGAGGGAATGTTCTGATGTTGGAGAAACTCCAGAACATCTCCGGCCATCGCTCTGTAATTGAATGTATCGCTGTGCGGTGAGCGGCCGTGATTGCGGGCGTCAAGCGCAAAGACGCGAAAATATTTCCCGAACGCTTTGCCGAGCGTGTGCCAATTGTCCGATGAGCCGAGCA
>CAYJSZ010000124.1:0-6559 GCA_964372545.1 uncultured Ignavibacteriaceae bacterium | reverse complement strand
GTCAAGATGAATGTGGGAGGGAAATATCTTCCTGCCACGGGAACGATGCGCGTGCTTGTAGTTTTCGCCCAATTCAAGGATGATCAACTCGACCCGACCAATCCTCACTGGCCGCTCGGACAACTCCCGCCCTGGGCCCACCAGCTTTTTGCGACAGAGCAATCTACGAGCTATCCTGCCTGGTCGGTGACCGATTACTATTATCAAATGTCGAACGGCCAGTATCATGTCTTGGGCGATGTGTATCCGAAGTTGGTTACCACGAAGGTCAATTCCGACGAGTATGCGCAGGCTCGCATGGGCTTTGCCGACATCAACCAGGAAATTCTCTACCGCATCGACGATGAGGTGGATTTCTCGAAGTACGACCGATGGAACGTCACTAGAATGAACGGATCGGTTTTCATGGCGGAAGGAATTGATGGAACGGCAGAGATGATAATCATTTTCTTCCGGAGTATCCCCAACAAGCCATTCGGGTCGACAACCGTGCGGAACGCGCTTGGCTACCAGTGGTCGGCGATCGCGTTGTTGGGCTACAACGGGCAGTTCCGGAGTAGCGAAGGTGTGGTTGTGAAGAATGGCTTCCCCGGCTCGGGAGCGACCATTACGAACGGCCTGCTCTACAGCAAGCCGAAGATTGTGGCGATTCTGGCGCACGAGTACGGGCATTACCTGTTTGAAGTACACCATTTCGAGACGCGCGGCGGTTTAGGCTTGATGGGCGGCGGCGGTCCGGCAATGAATGCTTACGAGCGAGCACGATTAGGGTATATCACGTTGCGGGACATCTCATTCGATCAAATGCAAGAACTCGATGACTATGTTACGACGGGAACTGCCTATCGCATACCGATCAATGGCAATGAATTCTTCATCGTTGAAAATCGTCAGCGTCTGTCAATCTACGATGGCTTAGGAGAACAAGGGATGGAAGTGAAACCGTACGGCAAAGGAATGTATATCTACTACGTCACCGGAGAATCTGCGAACAATCTTGATGTGGAGAGTGCGGCCGGTAATTGGGATTGGACGGTGCAGAAATGGTTCGCTAATCCGTGGGATGCTTCGGTCATGTTGCCGTTGATTGTGAAGAGCGCACCAAACCCTCGTGGACAGGATGGCCTGGACGGGTACACCCTGAACGGCAAAATGTATTTCAAAGACTTTGCACTCGACCCACAAAAAGATACCGTGATCTATACGGCGGGGAGCCAGGGGAGTGAGCAGGATGCGTTCAACATCGGCGGGAACGGTACCTTCGCGCCGTGGACGAACCCGAACTCGAATCGCACGGACGGAACACCGACGGGCGTGGTCGTTCGCGTCGTGCAGCAGGATGGAAAAAGAATGCGCGTCTGGTTCAGCCTGAATGGACAGGGCAGCGTGACGAGCGTGAATGAGGCGCATAATCATGCAGGCACTCCGTCGCAGTTCGAGCTCTCTCAGAACTATCCCAACCCCTTCAACCCGACGACGACGATCGCGTTTCAACTTTCGCAGACCTCTCCCGTTCGACTGACGGTGTACAACGTGTTGGGCGAAGTGGTTGCGACGTTGGTGAACGAAGTGAAACAAGCAGGCCGGCATGAAGCGAAGTGGGAAGGAACGAATCAGTACGGACAATCAGTGGCGAGCGGACTCTACGTCTATGCGCTGGAAACGGGTCAGCAGCGGATGGTCAAGAGGATGAACCTGGTGAAATAATCGTCGCCGGGCGATTCCGTGAACCAGCTGGCGTGCTTCAGGGGAAGCACGCCAGCGTTGTTTTTTAACGTGACACCCATCTATTCCCCTTCACAAAAAACCTCCACTTTTTCTCTGTCCCGTTCCTAATTCCAATTCTCGTCGACCTGCCGATTGTCGAAGCGGCGATTTTCTCTCCGTGTGCGATAAAGATTTCATCTCCCAGTAAATCTGTTCCATTTTCCTTTCGTCCAATCCCGAACGCTTCACAAAATTTCGCAGGTCCGTTCGTCAAATTCGCCAGTTCTTTCGTCGCTTCACCGTCTATCCGCTTCGTGCTCCCCCTTTTCTCTCCTGCCCCCGTGCCCCGTTGCCTATTTTTCATCATCACCTCAATGCCCTCAACCGGCTCGACTGCTCGAATCAACACGGCTTCGCCAATTCCTTCCTCACGCGTTACAACATTCGCGCAAAAATGCATGCCGTAGGTGAAGTAGACATAGAGATATCCACTTCTTCCGAACATCACTTCGTTGCGCTTGGTTTTACCGCGGTAGGAATGTGAAGCGAGGTCGCCTTCGCAATAGGCTTCTGTCTCGATAACCCTGCCGACAAGCGTCTTGCCTTTCAGTTTGCGAACGAAGTATTTGCCAAGAAGATCTCTTGCGACATGCGTGGTAGGACGAAGGTAGAACGAGCGGGGAAGGGGTTTCATGAAAGCAGAATGTAGAGGTTAGAATAAAGAAGTTAGGAGGACGTTTCCAGAAAGCCCGTCATTTCTGGAACGATTTCATCAAGCGTTCCACATCCGCTTCACTTAAGCCGGAACCGTAGACCATCCCTTTCTTTACATCTGTCGGCTGCCGGTTGCCATCCGCCTTCTGGCTACCGACCTCTGACTTCTGACTTCTGGCTTCTGCTTTTTCCACCACATTCCCCGCCTTGAGCCGAATCCGTTCCTCAATTTCTGCCATCCACGACCGCTCGGGTTGCAGCGGCGTGATCTGGTGAATCGTTGCAGCAGGTCGCTCCGTTTTCTTTAGGACATCCGCGGTTGTGCTGGCGAATTTTTCGGGCGGATTAATGGGTCGGGTTTCGAACGCCAGCCGCTTGATGTTAATCAAATGCTTGGCTGAAACGTTGTCGGAAATAATCGATCCGCCGAATGTGCCGGGACCCAGTGTCATGGACGGCAGCAGCTCGTTCGTGTATCCGACCGCCCCGAGCGCTGCCTGCGTGTTGACGAGGACGCGGAACGCAGGCTTCTCTAGACCGAACTTCAACACAATTTCCGGGTCGGTGCAGTGAATGACCATCGTATGGCCGATGCCGCCGAACTCGAGCATCTCAATGCAAAGCTCACAGCCTTCTCGATAGCCGTTGACGGTGAACATCGAGAGCACCGGCGAAAGTTTTTCGCGTGAGAGGGGATACTCGCGACCGACGGCAGGCAGTTCCGCGACGATGCACGTCGTATCGTGCGGAATATCAAAGCCTGCCTTTTGCGCGATGAACACCGGTGGTTTACCAACGATGTCCGGATTAATAGCGCCGCGAGGGTCGAACATCGTGCTGCCCAAGCGCGCAATCTCTTCGGGCGAGCAGAAGTACGCGTTGCGCTTCTTGAATTCGTCGATGGCGAGCTTCTTAATCGGCTCATCGACGATGACGCCGGATTCCGTTGAGCAGAGGACGCCCCAGTCGAAGATTTTGCCAGAAACTACATCGGCGACGGCTTTCTTCACGTTCGCAGTGCGCTCGATGAACGCGGGAACATTGCCCGACCCGACACCGTACGCAGGCTTACCTGAGCTGTATGCTGCGCGCACCATGGGATTCGAGCCCGTCGCCAGAATGACCGCCGTCTTCTTGTGTTTCATCAGCTCGTTGGTGCCTTCGATGCTTGGCACGGTCATGCACGCGATGAGTCCCGGCGGCGCTCCAGCGGCTTCTGCAGCTTGGGCAAGAATGCGAGTAGCTTCCGCCGTGCAATTCACAGCGCGAGGATGAGGACTCGCGACAAATCCGTTGCGACCCTTTACCGAAATGATGGCTTTGAACATCACCGTCGAGGTCGGGTTGGTTGAGGGAATCAACGCGGCAACCACGCCCATCGGCTCGGCAATCTCGATGATCTTCTTCTCCTTGTCGTCGTTGATGACGCCGACGGTTTTCAAATCTTTGATCGATTCCCAGACCCGGCGCGTGGCGAACTCATTTTTGAGTTTCTTGTCTTCCGGTTTGCCAAAGCCAGTTTCTTCGTGCGCCATGTGACCTAATTTTTCCGCGGCGGCATAGCCAGCATCTGCCATCGCCTTCACGATCTTATCGACCTGCCCTTGCGTGGCTTTCCGGAATGCGAGCTGCGCTTCTTTGGCTTTTTCAACGAGGTCGCGCGCTTCTTGAATAGATTGAAGGTCTTTGGACAAGGCCATAGTGTTTTCTCCGAAGAAGTCCAGCTAATAATAGGGCTTCATTTCAAGAGAAGCAATTTCTTCGCCTCTACAAACGGACCAGCTTGCAGTCTATAGAAATACATTCCGCTCGGCACGCCAATGGCATTCCATTGGGTTTGATAGAATGCTGTATTCTGGTTCTCGTCAACCAAAGTCGCAACACGTTGACCGAGCAGGTTGTAAATCTCCAACCGCACGAGCGACTGTTCGGGAATGGCATAGCGAATCGTAGTCGTCGGGTTGAACGGGTTTGGATAATTTTGACTCAACGAGTATTCCGTGGGTATTGCATTGTTGATCTGCTCAACTACACTAGTACTTTGCGTTGTAAAACTTCTTGGAGATGCAAATGCGCTTGTCCCACCAGCATTCTTTGCATTGACGCGCCAAAAATATTTCGTGTTGTTTGCCAAAGGCGGAGGTCCAACTTGCCGAGAAGTACTGGTGATGGTAGAATCGTCGAACACCGTCGTATCAAACGTATTGACAAGAGAGACTTGGAGACGGTACGTCGACGCCCCAGAAGACGCGTTCCAGTTCAGCATGGGGGTCGTGCTCACGCCCGCTGCGCTATCCGCTGGTAAAGCGAGCGTCGGGGTCGTGGGCGCTGCGATAATCGTGGTGAAGCTTCGACTGGCGGAAAACGAACTTGATCCTCCGGCATTCTTAACACTTACACGCCAGAAGTACTGTGCGCTATTTGCCAGCGGCCCGACTTGTTTTGATGGTAGTGGTAACGTGGAATCATCGAAGACGGTTGTCGCGAACGATGAACTCGTTGAGACTTGCAGTCGGTATGATGTTGCGCCGGCTGAAGGATTCCACGACAGCGTTGGCGTGGTGGAAACTCCCTGGGCATTATCCGAAGGGAAGACGAGCGTAGGTGCAGCCGGTGGCGCAGTGAACTTGTAAAGGTAGCCATCTTCGGAAGAGATGTAGAGGTTGCCGCGATCATCCACCGCGGGGGCAGCTTCGGTGATGGCACCGCCCGTCTCGTACGACCACTTCAACGACCCGTTCTTGTCGACCGCATACACCTTATGATCGACAGAGCCGAAATACACCGTGCCCTGTGCATCGACGATAGGCCAGCTTGGAAGTCCATAAAAATTCGTGCGGCTTGGGTCGGGTCCGGTCGGATAGGACCATTTGATTTGCCTGGTTTGAGGATCGATCGCGTAAAACGTTCCATTCTCTTTTCCAACATAGATTGTCCCATCAGGCCCGATAGCAGGAGTTATGACGCCGGTAACCGAAGGCGTGGGTGGCTGGCCGATTGTCCATTTCAGATTTCCGAGGGAGTCGAGAGCGATCAAGAGAGGTGGGGCGGGCAGATACACGGAACCATCGCTCAGGACAGCGGGCGTGCCGACTCGGAGCTGCTGTGTGTTGTATTTCCACTTCAAGGTGCCGCTCGTGTCGAATGCGTAGGCGTTCGGGTCGGGTCCGGCGTGGGCATCCCCACCTCCAAGATAAATTGTTCCTCCGGCGCTAATGCTCGAAGGATAAGAGACGCGTCCGTCAGTTCGATATCTCCATTTGAGTGTTCCATTAGGATTGATGGCGTAGAAGTAACCATCCCAGCTTCCCTGGTAGATCGTGCCGTTGGGTCCAACGGTGGGTCCGAATAACGCGCTGCTATCGGTCGCAAATTGCCAGCGCTGATTTCCTTGAGCATCGAGAGCCACGACAGAGTTTCTCGATACGAAATAGATCGTTCCGTCTGCGCCGATGGCTGGTCCTTGCACGTTGGTATACGATCGCGACCAGCGCGCGGTTCCCGAAGAATCCAAAGCGACGATCTTACCTCCTCCTCCAATGTACACTGTTCCCTCCGCCCCGATCGCGATACTATTGGGCGGGTTTCCCTGTACCTGTCCGACATTATAGCGCCATTCCAGAGAGGCTTTTTGGGGACCGATCACTGCGGCGTACCCCGTGTGTTGTGCTGTACCGCGGAACATCGGCCACGGATGGCTGCTCGTTTGAGACTGCAGGGTAACAACGGCGAACAGCGAGTGACCGAGCAAAAGCAAAAGAGCATAAAGGCGCGCCATGACTTATCCTCCTTTATTTCATCACAATTAACTTTATGGTTTCAGCAAAACCTCCCCCTTGCAAACGGCAGAAGTACACACCGCTGGGCATCGCTGCGGCATCCCATCGTACCCGATAATACGCTGGCACCAGTTCCTCATCGACTAACGTTGCAACCAGTTGACCGAGAGTATTGTAAACATCGATTCGTACAACGCCGCGTTGTGCGATTGAATACTGAATGGTGGTCGTCGGGTTGAACGGGTTGGGATAATTCTGACGGAGACTAAATTCCGTCGGTATTGCGTTGTTTATCGTTTCGACCGAGGTTGTGATGATCGTCTTGAAATTAAAGGTTGAAGAGAAGTTGCTTGTGCCGC
>CAYJSZ010000123.1:0-6596 GCA_964372545.1 uncultured Ignavibacteriaceae bacterium | reverse complement strand
GTGTGATCGTCGCCACCGATGTCCCGGTCGAAGTCCACCATCTCGATGCGCGCGGAGGCAACAAACTTCGAACGCGGCCAGTGTGGAATGAGCCTATCGCCAAACGGAACGTTCGCCTGCAACGAATACCCCCATTGTTTCTCGGCAAATAATCCTCGCAACGACGGCGGCACGTCGACCGACGCAAAAGCTGCTTCCCCTTGCAGATGAACCCAGCCCGCATGATGTTCTGCGTCCAGAGCAACGAGAGAGAGCGTCCGACGTTCGTCGATGCTCAGCCCTTCGGCGTTGAACACGTTATACGCGCCGACATGAAAAGAAAATCCGAGGTCGGTTCGGTAGTCCGGACTCAACGCAACGCGCCCGACAACTGCAGGCTCACCGTTGTTGTCTTCCTCGAAGAGTTTCCCTTTGCCCGAGCTTATCCGTGTACCGGGCGCCTGTTCGATCACATCTTGATTGAATCCGTTCACGGCGTACAGTTCGTACGTCAAGCGAGAACGATCTGTCGGGAAGAACGCCCCAAAGAATCCGATGCCGACCTCTGAAAGTGTGGAGGGGATGATGACAGTAGAAACCAGAGGCCGCTCCGCCAGTTCGAGCTTCGGGCTGTCGTGCACGAGATTGGTTTTGCCGAGGGGAGAGAGAATGATACCGCCGCGAAGATTCATTGCTTCGTGGAAGGCAACATCGAGAATCGCATACTCGAGCTTGAACTCTTCGCCCCCATGCTCCATCTCAATCTCTGAAGCAACCACGATGCCATCGGCGATGACGGAGTAGGTGAAGAGATTGAACCGCCGCGCTTCGAACGACCAGCCTTCGTTGATTCCCGCCTCTCTTCGGAATGAACCCAGCACATCCATGTATCCGCCGATCGTTGTTTTACCACCCAAGCGCGTGATGAACGGCTTGTCGTATATTCCTCCGGCTACGAATGGACGATGTTTCAGCGTGTCCGGCGGCTGTGCGGAGGATGACGTTCCAACAAGAAGACTGATAAAGAGTATCGACCATCGAATGTTCATCGTGGTTCCTTCGACCTACCAGGCGCCTGGGAACAGCCTGTACTTCACACGTTCCGTGTATTCGATGTATCCTTCGAGCTCCTGCTGCAACGTCCTGTCTTCCAACATCGTTCTGAGAACGACAAGCGTTGACAGACATGCGGCGGGAATCAAACTATAGAGCGACCCCAATGCGAGCGGCAGACCGAGGTACAGCGCGATGGAGCCAAGATAGAGTGGATGACGGACAAACCGATACGGGCCTGTGGAAACAACTTTGTGACCACGATCCTTCTGGATTTCGACTACTCTCGAGAGGAACGTGTTTTCCCGCATGACAAGAAAGATCAGTGTGAGCGAAGCACCGATCGCGGCGAAGCCAGATGTTTTAAGAAGCAACGGCACTTCGGACCAGCCGTACCGAACTGCATCAAGTCCCGGCAGGACAAACAGTGCGGCAGCACAGGGTATCATGGAGAGCACGATCAGTTTGTCCCACCGTTTCACAAATTTTTTCTTGGAGTTCATGCGGTCCTTCAGCAACTGAGGGTTATGTTTCCTGAGCCACGTCAGCAGCCACATCGTAAAGAGAAAAGTCGGGACCCAATAGAGCCAAGCCTCGGGCCAGTTGAATGTTCCGGCAGAGCCGAACAGACATGCGACGGTACAGAGAGTAACCGACGACATGCGGGCGACCATGCCGCCGAACGTCATTTCTTTTGAGGCAATGTTCTGTTCTTGCTCCGTTGTATCCGTCTGTGGCTTCACGTTGAACGTGGAATCATTCTAGAACTATGACCGCTTGAGTTCCGAGCATCGTCACTTGGTACTGTTTCAACGGGCGCTCCGTCGGACCATTCAACACGTTGCCCGAAAGGTCGTACACAGAGCCATGGCAGGGACATCGGATAACCGACGGCTGCTTCTTGACCGTGCAGCCTAAGTGCATGCATTCGGTTGAGAGAGCCACAAACCTTTCCGGTGAAGCTTTGATGAGAAGAATCGGATAGTCGAGCTCATCGGCGTTGAGTTGAATGCCATCACCAACGTTTGCAAGCTCAGGTCTCATTGTTTCGACTCGAAGAAGATTCGATTCTACCCGAGCCCGCACCACCGGTGCTGTTGATGATAAACAACCGATTTCTGAAAGAACAACGGACGCCCCACCAATCACAAGCGCCGTGTCCCTCAAGAACTTTCTACGCGTCAGGCTTGGCCGTCTCACAATGACTCCAGAAATCTGATCAAGATTTCCTGTTCACGTGCGGGAAGTTGCAGGAATCTATTTCTTGCCCCTGCCGCCTCACCGCCGTGGAGACGAATCACTTCTCGCAAATCGGATGTTCGTCCGTCGTGCAAGTAGAACGGTGTGCCGCCGAGGAATTCCTTGATTAGCCGCAAACCCCAGAGCGGCGTTGTGCGCCACTCGGTGCCGGTCGCCGAGCCTTCGTAGAAATTATCCGCCAGCTCCGGCCCCATGTTGTGCAGCAGAAGGTCGGAATAGAGCGGCACGTCGACGCTACGCAGGGCCTTGATCGGGTTTGGACCGGTCTTCATGCTCGGCGTGTGGCAACCCGCACAGCCGATGGAAAGAAAGACTCTTTCCCCCTCTTGAACTTCGGGGGTGATGGCTCCCCGGTTTGGAGGAGCGAGCGTTCTCAAGTACGACACAACATCGTCCACAACCGAAGCGGGCAACTCGGGGTCCGGCACATCATCCCGCACGGAGATCCCGGCTTGCGGATGCGCATTTTCAAACGGCAGATAATCCGTCGTGATGCCGATATCTTGCTGGTATGCGGTCACAACCTGCTGCAGGAGGAACGCGACGCCCGCCTTACGTCCAAAGCGGCCGAGATACACACCCGCACCGCTCCCAACATATTCTGGTGCTGAAACCAAATTGGGACGGCCGGAGATTCCGTCGCCGTCGGCATCGTTCGGGTCGGCGCGTTTGAGAATCTCCGCTTCAGGGATCGCTTCGATCAGTCCAAGCCCGAACACGATTGGACCGCTTCGACGGGAGATCGCGTTCGCGTGAGCGGGAAGAACTTCTGCCGTGACTCCGGGTATGCTACGGTCCTGTAATTGCGGCCCACCCGACGACAGGAGAGCGTCGAAGGTTGTCCCGTCGAACCTGCCGAAGCGGATGAGATTCGTGCGCGGGTTCCCTTTGCCGTCGCGGGGATGGCAGGACTCGCACGCGGGCTGGTTGAAGATGGGACCCAGGCCTTCCTTCACCGAAAAGATTTTCGCAAAGGCCGCATCGCCGCGAGCGAAGGCGGCGCGTTCTTGCTGCGTCAATCCCGGAAGCGGCTCGTCGAACGATTGGCCTGGCTGCGGCGCTTCGGTCAACAGCGCGTCGCATGCCGCCATGGACACCACAGCGAGAAGAGAAACGATAAACGTGGTTCGAGACGTCATCAACCCCTCGTTAAAACTCTCCACCGAAAAATTGATACAGCAGCAGCATGTTCAGCCCGATCACAAGGACGGCGCACGCGATGGCAAGAATGTTGGTAAGCCTTCCGTTCCTCAGCTCGCCCATGATCTCCTTGCGCATGGTGAACACGATCAGCGGGATGATCGAGAACGGAAGCTGCATGCTGAGCACAACTTGACTGAGCACAAGAACGTCGATCTCGTTCAATCCAAGTGCAATCACGATGAGAGCCGGGACCATCGTAATAAATCGCCGCAGAAAGAGACTGATTTTGATGTTCAGAAAGCCTTCGAGCACTATCTGGCCAGCCATCGTTCCGGTGGTGGACGACGAAAGCCCAGACGCGAGCAGTGCGATTGCAAACGCGTAGCTCGAAAGACTTCCTAAAAGGGGCTCCAGCGTTCGATGCGCATCCTGGATCGACTCAACATGAATACCGTTGCTGAAGAAAACGGCTGCTGACATGATGATCATGGCAGAGTTCACCAACCAGGACATGTTGAGCGCAAACAGTGAATCCAGCACGGCGAACCGAAACAGCTTTTTCTTCTGGACCACCTTCGGTTCTCCGGTGATCCGAGTTTGAATAATGCCGGAGTGCAAGAACAGATTATGCGGCATCACGGTGGCACCTAACATCCCCATCGCCACGAAGATGCTTGCCGAGCTTAAGTGCGGAACAAATGTATGGTAGGCTACCTGATCCCAGTCCGGTTTCGCGAGAAAAATCTCGATGACGTACGCAAACCCGATAATCGCGACTAAACCGATAATGACATACTCGACTGAACGATAGCCGAAGCGGTACAGACCGAGAATCAAGAACACCATTACGCCCGTGAGAAGTCCGGCGCTGAACATCGGGATGCCAAAGAGAATATAAAACCCGATCGCTGCGCCGAGGAACTCCGCAATGTCGGTCGCCATCATTGCCGCCTCTGCCATCAACCAGAGGAAAAAGTTGGTTTTTCTTGAGTAATGCTGTCGACAATTTGCCGCCAGGCTTTTCCCTGTTACGATCCCCAGACGCGCTGCCATCGTCTGCAGAAGGATTGCCATCAGATTGCTGAGGAGCAACACCCAGAGCAGCTTGTAGCCGAAAGTCGACCCGCCTTCGATGTTCGTACCCCAGTTGCCGGGGTCCATATAGCCGACGCTGACGAGAAACGCCGGGCCCATGTAGGGCATTACTTCGCGCCAGCGGACCTTCCGTGCAGCTTCCACTCCTGTTCTGACACTCTCGATTGTTGCTTCGACAACTTGTTGCGGCGTCATACCTATCCGTTAGAACACAAAACTGGTTTCAACGAATGTTTGATGGTTGCCTTCTTGCACCCGCTGCTCGATCGCGAACCGAATCGTATGTGTTGTCCCGGGAAAATGCACAATGCCGTACGGAATCACGGCGAGCTTTCGTTTCAGTCCGGCTTGATGATCGAGGCGGACACCTACTGCGCCCCAGGGCCCGGGGCTGTATTCAGCTTCGAGCATCATGTTCGTCCATCTGCTGGTCTCGACCCATGCCAGACCGAGCGCGCCCGTGAAATAGGCGCCGCCGATCCGCCCAGTGCCAACGGCCTGAGCAAGCAGCCGTTCATTCGAGCCCACAAACAGATGGCCGCCGAGACTCGTCAGACCTCGACGCCAAAAACTTTCGATGAAGAGTCCTTTGGGAATCGCTTCAAATTCGAAACTCGCCTCTCTTCGAGCGTCGCGTGTGAGAGGAATCGAAAGCTCTCCCGTCAAGGGAAGATTCAGCAGCGCAAACCATCCATCCGCAGCGCTGCGTGAGTCGAAGGCCTGGCGATGATACTGCAGACGGACGCCGGGCGATCTGCTTGAGGGGGCAAACGACCGGAGACTTGTCAGCCGAGCGGTGGTCGCACGAGAGCCTCGCAAGCCCGCTGAGAACGCCAACGGCTCTGCCACCGAGAGCCGTTGTGAGACATCGACCTGGCTCAACATCCGGAATTGACCGGCGGTGACTGACAAACCCTCCATGACTTCGGCAATCAGGAATAAATCCTCGAACCTTCCACTGCGGTCGCGCAACGATCCATCTCCACGCAGCTCCAAACTCAGCGGCCGCCACTCAACAAAATAAGAGAATCGGGGAGAAACGGCGTCGCTGGCGATGATTTCGACGCGATTGGGAAACCCTCGCATGAAGCTCCGATTCGGCTGCCGCTGCCCGAGGAAACTTATCCAGACCGCAGCGGGGAGCGTTGAGCTTGCTTCCATTTCTTTCGCTTCAAACTGATATCGACGACCGACAAAATCGAAGCCCGATGCGTTCAGTTTGGGAGGTACAACGTGGCATGTCTGGCAGGACACGCCATAGGCGCGTGCGAACTTCGGAATAGCCATCGAGAATTCTTGGGCAACAAAAAGGAAAAGCACAGTCATGAAAGCGACGTGTAATCTCTTGCCTCTGAACGAATGCATACTGGCTTCCTTCGATCCGTGGTTAGACTTCTTCAACAAAAATATGGTCGGCTAATTTAGAACTAATGAACTTTTCCTTGCCCCCGATATCGACCCGCAGAGATCCATCAAACTGAACCTTTTCCTTCACCCTTATTTTTTTCTTTAGCACGATACCTAACTTGGAGGCATACTTGAGGATTTCCGGACTTTCGTCGTTGACTCGTGAGACGATGGCAGTCTTGCCGGGTTTGATGTCCGCAAGACAGGTTCGTCGAACATCGACGACCTTGCCGTCGGAGGTCGGAATGGCATCGCCATGGGGGTCTTTCGTGGGAAATCCCAACGCCGCGTCGAGCCGCCGCTCTAATTTTTCCGATGTGATATGCTCGAGCAGCTCCGCCTCTTCATCGATTTCATCCCAGGCGTACTTCAGCACTTCGACCAGAAACAGCTCCCACAACCGGTGTCTCCGGATGATGCGGAGGGCTTTCTTCCTCCCCTGCTCGGTCAATTCTACTCCGCGGTAGGGCGTGTACTTCAAATTGCCGCCGTCGGCAAGCTTCTTCAGCATCTCCGACACAGACGCCGGAGATATTTGCAGCCTCTCCGAGAGCAGCGATGTCGACACCGTCCCTTCGCTTTCCTGGAGCTTGTAGATGTTCTTCAGATAATTCTCGACCTGCTCGCTTGCCATAGCTCCCCTAATAATTAATTTAGGT
>CAYJSZ010000122.1:0-6658 GCA_964372545.1 uncultured Ignavibacteriaceae bacterium | reverse complement strand
CCTCCAACGCCCATGAGGACGTTCCCGACGAAGAGGAGGACGGCTACCGTCAGAGGATTCATATCGACCGTCTTGGCAAAACTAAGCGGTTGAATGATGATGTTGTCGAGCGTCTGGATGATAATGGTGAGGAACGTAATGGGCACGAACATGCGGAAGTCGCCGTATTGCGTTGCGGCGATCGCGACGGCGGGCACGGCTCCCACCACGGGACCGACGTACGGAATGAGGTTCGCGATACCGGCAATGATGCCGAGAAGAATGGAATAATCGACGCCGATGATGATATAGCCGACGATGCTCAGCAGGCCTACGATAATGGAATCGAGGATCCAGCCGCGCAGGTAGCCTACCAGGTCGCGCTGAATCTTGTGGAGCACGTTGAGGGTCATTTCAAAATACTTGTTCGGCACCAGCTCGATGATCTTCTTGAGGATGATGTCGCCTTCGGCGAGGAGAAAGTAGCTCAAGACGGGCACAGAAATGATGGCGATAATCTCGGAGGGAAGGTTGGCGATGCCCGTCTTGATCGATTCGACGCTGTTCTGGATAAACGCGTGCGTCTCCTGTGCAAAGGAAGAGGGCTTGAGGAAGGGGATGAAGCCTGCAAAGCGGTCGGCAGCTTTGCTCAGCTCCTGTTCGAACGGGAACGCGTGGAACTGCTCGTACAGTACGCCTGCGCGTGCGACAAGCCATGGCGTGAACGAGTCCGCTAACAGCGCCATCGATCCACCGACTGCAAGGAAGACGACGAGAATTGCCGCGGCCCTCGTCATCCCAACGCGTAATTCCAGAAACCTGACGATCGGTCTCAGGAGAAACGTCAGAAGCGCGGAGATGATCATCGCCCACATGACACTCGGGAAGAGCGAAGTGACTGCAAACGCGAAGGCGAGAAGAGCGACGAGCAGGGAGACTTTGAAGATTGGCCGATTGGATTGCGGCGTGAGCATGAAGACTACGCGGCTCGTCCCTCGGAGGAACGAGCGAAGAGCGTGTGGACGGTCTTGGTGGCGATAGCGGTGGAGAAGCCGCGGCGGAGCAGGTAATCGAAGAGTCGCCGTTTGCGTTTGGTGGCATCGAGCCGCGCAAACGTTCCACTCGAATGAGAAAGTCGTTTGCTGGCGAGCTCCTCGGCCGCGCGCTGCTGGTCTTCATCGTTCACCAGCTCGTTGAGCACGCGCTCGATGACATTGGGAGGGATCCCTTTTGCGAGCAGTTGTTGACGCAGCATTGCGGTACCGGTCGGCTTCCGCTTGAGTCGGTCGCGCACGAACATGTGGGCGAAGGAAACATCATCGACCAGATTTTTTTTCTGCAGGTGTTGCGTTACTTTCCTGGCAAGCTCGCCCGAAAAGCTCTTCCTTCTCAAGTGGTCGATGATTTCTCTTGTGCTGCGCGGGCGATACGAAACATAGTTGATTGCGATTTGTAGTGCCCGATGCTGTGCCTCGCCCGTAACGATCTGTTCCACCTTTGCGTCGTCTAAGGTTTCCCCCACGCCGAGGGCAAATTTCACGAGCGTATCGTCGCTCACCTCAAACGCGAGCGCCCCGTCGACATACACGGCATAGAGCGGACGTTTTTGTTTCTTGCGAGTAATTTTGGTAATCGTCACGAACAAACCTACGATTTGGTTGATCGTTTTGCAGTGCTCGCCTGTTCTGCCTTTGCCGGAGCTGGCGTAGAGGATTCCGAAGGAACGAGACCGAGCTTTTGGCGAAGCGCCTTGTCAATTTCTTCGGCCATCTTGGGATTTGCTTGAAGATACGCCTTGACTGCATCGCGCCCTTGACCCACTCGTTCCTCTTTGTAAGAAAACCATGAGCCGCTTTTGGCGATAATTCCTTGCTCGACCGCAGTGTCGATCAAATCGCCAGACTTCGAAATGCCCTCGTTATAGAGAATATCGAATTGCGCCTCTCTGAAGGGCGGGGCGACTTTGTTCTTTACGACTTTGACTCGGGTACGATTCCCGACCACAGTCTGTCCGTCCTTGATTGCCTCGATGCGCCGCACATCCATCCGAACGGAAGCATAGAACTTCAACGCATTGCCGCCCGTCGTCGTTTCCGGATTGCCGAACATGACGCCGATTTTCTGGCGCAGTTGGTTCGTGAACATGATGCAAGTCTTCGACTTGCTGATCACGGCGGTCAGCTTTCGGAGCGCTTGCGACATTAACCGCGCGTGCACACCCATCGTCGGGTCGCCCATCTCGCCCTCGATTTCCGCGCGTGGTGTCAGGGCGGCAACGGAGTCGATAACAATGATATCGATCGCGTTACTGCGAATCAGCGTCTCGACGATTTCGAGCGCCTGTTCGCCGTACTCTGGCTGCGAAAGAAGGAGATTGTTCACATCGACGCCAAGTTTCTTCGCGTAGGCAATGTCGAGGGCATGTTCCGTATCGATGAACGCGGCAACACCGCCGGTATGCTGGGCTTCCGCAATCAAATGCAAACAGATCGTTGTCTTGCCGGAGGATTCAGGCCCGAAAATCTCCACCACGCGGCCGCGGGGAACTCCGCCAATGCCTAGTGCGGCGTCGAGCGAAATTGAGCCGGTCGAGATCGAATCGACCTTGGCGATCGGCCCTTCGCTCAATTTCATGATGGAGCCTTTGCCGTGCTGCTTCTCGATCTGGTCGATGGCGATTTTCAACGCCTGGGCCCGCGCTTCCTTGTTTGTCGTATCTGCCATGGAATGGTTCGCCTACGGTTTGAAGGGAATGGATTTCAACACTGAGTATACTGAACCGGCCGGACGCAAATCGCTGCGCATCACGAGGAGTTCAGTACAGCGGGAGTGTGTGGGTTCCAAAGTAGTGCTTTTTAGTTTGTCTGTCAAGCGATGAATGTTACGCGAGCTTTTCACCCGGCCGAGCGTAATGTGCGGATGAAATGCGCGATCCTCTTTCGGGAATCCAAAACGCACACACGTCTCTTCGACCTGCCGTTGCAGAGACAACAGAGCGTCGTTTGGAGATGTTCCTATCCATATCACTCGCGGTCGTGTGATACTGGGGAAAGCACCGACGTCTTGGTAAATGAGCTCGAATGCCGGCAACTGAGTCGCGACAGGTCGAAGAGCGACTATAAGTTTTTCAAGCAGTTGGGGCTCTACATTGCCTAAGAACTTTAAGGTGATGTGGAATTTCTCCGGTGAGTCCCATTTAACATCGGGAAGAGTCTGGATGAGTTCTTGCTGAATTTCTGTGAGTCTTTCTCGTACTGTGGTGGTTGCCGGAAGAGCTACAAAAGAACGGATTGTCTGCATTATTGGGAAGAGTTCCATTCTTCCTCGGTGATACGGGCCTCTCGGAGAATCCTTCCTGAGCAGCCCTCCTCCAATGTCGCCTTTATGAGGGTCTGGGATGGGTAAACGAAAATTGTCCCGGATCATGATCGAGTGTTTACCGCCAGAAAATGGCCCATCGAAACCTAGTCGATGAAGGCGACGAATCAACTCTTCTCGTGAAACGGGGTGCATCGTGGTGGATTAGGCAACTTCCTTTACAGAAAGGTCGACTCCATTCAAGACCGGAAGGGGTTTGTTCATTCGCAAGCTTATGACAATCCAGTCCTCAAGAGTTTCCTGCAATTCTTTCCGACATTCTTCTAATGTTTTGCCGTTTGCCCAGAGTCCATCGAAACCGGGTATGTTTCCAAAGTAGGTTTTATCGTCTTCGATGATCTCGAAATGCGCTAGCTCCATCGCGAGCCGAATATATTCGGAAAGCATCGTTCGTTCCTCTTTTGTGCAAGACTAAGGTAGGAACCTCATGAGACAAAATCAAGTGTCGGAGATCTTCTGCAATTTCCGTCTCAAGAGCTCGAGTGCGGCTTGTGAAGCGCGCTCTTTTACACGTCGGCGATCATTCAGGAAGCCGAATTTCAGCGCTAACGTCTCGTGTTTGTCTGAATAGCCAATCCAGACTAAGCCGACCGGTTTTTCCGGAGAGCCGCCGGTAGGTCCGGCAACACCTGTTGTGGAAAGGCCGATGTCCACATTCGATTTCGTTCGAATACCGGAAGCCATCGCTTCGGCAACCTCTCGGCTCGCTGCGCCGAATTGTTGGATGAGTAATGAAGGAACCCCGAGCTCCGTGATTTTCGACTCATTACTATAGGTGATAAGACCGCGTTCGAAGTAGTTGGAGCTTCCCGAAACATCGGTGATCCGGTCTGCAATGAGCCCGCCGGTGCAGGATTCCGCAACGGCGATTCTCAGTCTTCGCTCAGTCAACAATCTTCCAACTACCTGCTCAAGCTCTTCATCATCCGCTCCGTAAATGTATTTGCCGGCTTTTGATCGCAGCGTGCGTTCTACATCTTCTATACGGGCTTCGGCCTCTGCAGTCGTTTTTGTTCTTGCGGTTATCCGAAGACGTACGCCCATGGGACTTGGTAGAAATGCCAGCGTTAGTCCGGAATCTGCCGCAAAGAGCTTGTCGACCGGGCCGATGCGCTCAGCCAAAAAGGATTCCGGGATGCCGGTGGTTTTCAGAGTTCGATGTCGGATAACAAAACCCGAGGGCTTCTTCTGAAAGTACGGTACGATAAAGTTATCGACCATCGCCTTCATTTCCGAGGGCACGCCGGGCATTACAAAAAAGAATTTGCCGTTGCTTTCAAAAAAATAGCCGGGCGCCGTTCCATATCTATTCTGAATTACTGTGCAACCGCGCGGAACAAGGGCCTGATCTTCATTCAGTTTGGTAAGAGGAAATCCACGTCGTGTAAAAGTCTGGATAATGTTTTCAAGTGCTTGATGGTCCTGCACTAAATCTGTCTGAAAGAATTTGCAGACTGCCGTTCGCGTGACGTCGTCGTGTGTTGGGCCCAATCCGCCGGTGACCGTTACGACATCGGTGCGCTCGAATGCTTGCTGGAAAGAAGCGAGGATCGCATGTTCGTCATCCCCAACGGTTATCATTCGGTCTACCAAAATCCCGACATCGTTCAATCGTTCGGCAATGTATGCCTGGTTCGTGTTGATAACCTGACCGATCAGGAGTTCATCGCCGATAGAAATGATTTCTGCAGTCATGGAGAGCGTAGGTGGTGAGAATCAAGGCAACAAGGCGCCGACCTTTTCGAACAGGGAGAGCGCTACGAGGAGATGCATGGCAAGATTGGTGTACAATCCGGCAACGACATCGTCCATCATGATGCCTAACCCGCCGAGCACGTTATCAAACTTACGGGCGGGAAAAGGTTTGATGATGTCGAAGACTCGAAAGAGAACGAACGCGCACACCGCAATTACGATGCTTTTCGGAAGCAGCAGGAGCGAAACCCACATACCGACAACCTCGTCGATGGTCACTTCCGTCGGGTCGTGGCCGTAGCGTTGTTCCATACGGTGGGAAGCGTTCACGCCGGCGAGGAACGTCAAGAAGCCGACCGGGAGGATCACCATCGGCTGCTCGAAGCCGGGCAGGAAGTACACAGCGAGTGCTACGGCGCTCCCGACAGTACCGGATGCAACGGGCGAGTAGCCGGAGAACAATCCCGAAGCAAAAGTTCTGACTAGCCAGTGAATCTCCGGCTTGACCGTGGTGTCTGCGATGGCGGGCGAGTTATTCGGACTCGGTGGTTCGGATGGCAAAGGAGTAGAGCTCCCGGATAGTTTTCCAATTGTCGATGACGTAGAGAATGCCCGTCCACAGCGTGATGAGGGTGGTGATGACCATCAGTGAGTAGAGAAGCGAGTAGTTCAGCAGTGCTTCTATCGCCGAGGAATAGTTGGCCTTGAAAAACTCGATGTCCTGAGCCACGTATAAGAACAGAATGTAGAAGATGACGATGAACTGGAGGAATGTTTTCGTCTTGGCGAACTTCGAGGTGTCGAACGTCTTGCCTTTTAACTCGGAATAGGTACGAAGGAATGTAATAAGCACATCGCGCCCGACGATGACCCACACAGTCCAACCCGGAACGAGGTCGAGAAAGATGAACGCGATGAGCATTGCCGATGTGACCACTTTGTCTGCCAAGGGGTCGAGAAATCTTCCCCACTTGCTGATGTACCCCCATTTTCTCGCAACCCATCCATCGTACCAATCGGTGAGGAGTGCGATGAAAAACACGAGAAGGGAAAGCTGTCGCAGAATCGGGTCGGAGGAAAACAGGAATGCGAGGAAGACCGGCGTGAGGACGATCCTCAGAAGTGTCAACTGGTTCGGTGGGGAAAAGGTGAAGCTCATAGTCGGCGCGGATACTCACTGATGGTCACGGATACTCACAGATGCGATTTCCGTAATGATTGCATAATTAACGAAATTCAGTTGTAATCTAACAGTTTTTAATAGAAATAAAAAATCCCGACAGGGCGGGATTTTTTAGAATTCAGCAAAATGGCTGCGATTCGTCACGCTGCCTTCAACACGCGCCCCGACTTGATACAGTTCGTGCAGACTTGAATGCGCCGCACCGTTCCGTGTACCACTGCCCGTACTTTTTGCAGGTTGGGGAGGAAGCGTCGGGGTGAACGGTTATGAGCGTGACTCACATGATTTCCCGCCATCGGTTTTTTGCCGCAAATACCACACATACGTGCCATGATCTTACTCCACAAATCAAATGATTGCGAATTGGAATTGCGACAATATAGCGAGAAAAGGGAAAAGAGGCAAGGCGAAAAACGCGGAGGA
>CAYJSZ010000121.1:0-6708 GCA_964372545.1 uncultured Ignavibacteriaceae bacterium | reverse complement strand
AGGCACGAAGAAGGTCAAAAAATTGTGGGATTCTCCATTGGGTGAAATCGTACTCTTGGTGCTTCATCGTGAAAACTATCTCTTCTCTCTTGCTTTGAATCACCGTGAATTTCCTCGTTCTTTGTGTCTTCGAGTCTTCGTGGCTGAGTAGTTACCTTTTTTCAATCCTTAAAATCAAACGTTTCCACGAACCCCGTATTGTAGTGACCGGTTCGGAACTCATCACTTTTCATCAGCTTGTGGTGGAATGGGATGGTCGTCTTCACCCCTTCTATGACGAACTCATCCAGCGCATAGTACATTTTTTCAATTGCTTCTTCACGGGTTTTACTCTTGACGATGAGCTTTGCAATCATCGAGTCGTAGTAGGGAGGGATTTCGTAACCATCGTACGCATGCGTGTCCACCCGGACGCCATTCCCGCCGGGGGAATGAAACGCTGTAATCCTTCCCGGCGATGGGCGAAAGTCGAAGTTTGGGTCTTCCGCGTTGATGCGGCACTCGATCGCGTGCCACTGCGGCCTCGGCGCCGTCTTCTTCAGGCGTTTGCCCGCGGCAACCTGAATCTGCATTTTGATAAGGTCAATCCCGAGCACTTCTTCGGTGACGGGATGCTCAACCTGGATTCGGGTATTCATCTCCATGAAATAGAAATTCTTGTTTTTGTCCAGCAAGAACTCTATTGTTCCGGCACCGATATACCCGACGCTCTTTGCGCCTTTGGTCGCCGCCAACCCCATCGCCTCACGAATTTTCGGTGTCACGGCCGGCGAAGGAGATTCTTCGACGAGTTTCTGATGCCTGCGCTGGATTGAACAATCGCGCTCTCCAAAATGCACGACCGTACCGTGTTGATCGCCCATGACCTGGATTTCCACATGCCGTGGCTCTTCAATATATTTCTCGATGTACACCGACGGATTGCCGAACGCGACCTCTGCTTCGTGGCTCGCCGTGTGAAACGCATTTTCTAGACCATCCGGCTCACGAACAATGCGCATTCCGCGACCGCCACCGCCGGCCGTTGCTTTGATGATGACCGGGTAGCCGATCTCTCCGGCAATCCTCTTCGCATCCTTTAGTTCGCCAATCACTCCATCGCTGCCGGGCACGACGGGAACGCCCGCCTTCCGCATGGTCTCTTTTGCGAGTGCCTTGTCACCCATCGCCTTGATCGCATCGGACTTCGGTCCGATGAAGGTCAGGCCTGATCCCGTGCAGATCTCCGCAAAGTTCGAGTTCTCGGCCAGAAATCCATAACCCGGATGGATCGAATCCGCTCCCGTGACCTCCGCCGCCGCCATGATGCGAGGAATGTTGAGATAGCTCTCTTTGCTCTGCGGTGGACCGATACAGACCGCCTCATCCGCAAATTTCACGTGCAGCGAATAGCGGTCTGCCTCCGAGTACACGGCAACTGTTGGAATGCCCAATTCACGGCAGGCCCGGATTACCCGCAACGCAATTTCACCACGGTTTGCTATGAGAATCTTCTTAAGCAAGGGAATCCTCTCGTTGATCGGCGCGGCAGCATCTGCGACTCGGTTTGAAGGGGAATCGGAATGGCAGCCGGCTACGGTTCGACTAAGAACAGCACCTGATTATACTCGACCGGCTTGCCGTTGTCGACGAGTATCTTGATCACCTTGCCGTCGACATCCGATTCGATCTCGTTCATGAGCTTCATTGCCTCAACGATGCACAAGGTTTGCCCGGTCTTCACCGTATCGCCAACATCGATAAAGGAGTCGGCATCCGGGGCGGGTGCGCGATAGAAGGTGCCAACAATCGGGGATCGAATCTCATGATACTTTGCCTCAGCTTTCACTGGAGGGGCTGCAGGGGTTGGGAACTGTTCAGCTGGAATGGTTGGTGTGTGAGGCGCTACGAGTTGTGCCGCTGTTGGGGACATCATCGGGATCTGATAGGTCGAAATCAAGTTTCTATTCTTTGCAACCCGTATTTTCTTCCCCTCTTCTTCAATTTCGATTTCGTCCACATCGCTGTTTTCCACCAGCCGAATAATCTTCTTAATGTAGGATAAGTCCATGGATTCTCCGAGTCCGTGTTGGATTTCCCCGCCAGAACGGCTCGCCCGAACGGCATGGTCGAGCGGGCTTTGTCGGGTTGGCCCGAGCTTTAGTTTTTCACGCGATCGAGGTACTCCCCTGTGCGTGTATCGACGCGAACGGAATCGCCCTCGTTGATGAACAGCGGCACGTTCACGGTTACTCCTGTCTCTAACTTTGCCGGCTTCAATGCGCGTGTGGCCGTATCCCCCGAGACCCCCGGGACAGTCTCGACCACCCTGAGAGAGACGTTGAACGGCAGCTCGGCAGCAACAACCTCGTTTTCCGCTATCATCAGCTTCACCGTCTCACCATCTTTCAGAAAATGCGCACCATCCCCAAGCTTATGCTCTTCTACTCCTAACTGCTCGTAGTTCTCCTTGTCCATGAACTGGTAGAACGAGCCGTCGTTGTAGAGGTACTGAAACTCTTTGGTCTCCAGACGAACCTCCTCTACTTCCTCGCCGGATCGGAAGCGATTCTCGGTTACCCGGCCGTTGCGGAGATTCCGCAGTTTTGCCTGGACAAATGCCCGAAGGTTGCCCGGAGTTCGATGGATGAACTCGTCGATTCTGTGTAACTCACCGTTAAAACGGATTACCATCCCTACTCGAAAGTCTGTAGTCGTTGCCATAAGAATCTTTCAAAAATCCACACTTTTTGATAAAAATCGTGTCATTTTTGTGCAAATTGGGGTAAAAAGATACAGAAATCGAAATGGAATGTCAAGGAAAGGTTTTGGGAAAATTCTTGGGTGTCTACTAATGCGACCACTCAAACAAAAAACCCCAGCCCGTTTGGGCTGGGGTGTACGGTTGGTCGATAAACCAGGTCAGCTACAAATCTTACTACTACTCGTTCTCGCGCTTCATTCGTTCTTGGTACAGTTTCCGGACTCGAGTGGAATCTGCGAGCGCCCGTTGTTCCATTCGTCGTATCAGGCTATCAAGTTTTGGGCCGTAGGACTTCACTCGCCCGAGCTGCATCTCTCTGATCATTGAATCCATTCGCTCGCCGAACGGCACAATTGAATCGTTCATCATCAGCTCATCCACGAACGGTATTTGGTGCTGAAAGAAATAGATATTGGGCCGTGGGGATCGCGGCCTCACGCTACGAATGATGTCGTCGGCCATGGGTTGCTCCTCACTTTTCGTCTCATATTCGATGCTGAAGGAGCCTTCATTACGCTTGACGCGCATGGGCTGCGTTCCGACAACCACAAGGCCTTGATCGGGCTTCAAGCGCCGGAACTGTTGAGCGAAGCGGTCGAAATCAATACGCACGTTGATCGGCGGGATGGTGCGGTGAATTTCCTCCCGCAAACTGTCTATGTCAATTTCGAGTTGATGAACCACGAGCGTCTCCGGCGTCAAAATGACAAATCGCCCGGGTCGGGTAGGATTCTGGAGTTTCACAAACACATCGTGCGGTTGCGCTGCTTTCGACTGGGAGGCGACAACAGCGTACGGGGCGTTCCGTGCGTGTAAGAACCGTTCAAACCTTACTCGCTGGTGAGGTTCCAGCGATGCAGCGATGCTCGATACGGTTACCCGGCCCAGCTCCGGCAGGCTGGGGTTAATCGCGAGGGCCTGATTCTCTGCGACGAGCACGGAGGATTCAAGCTGCTTCTTTGTCAGCCGCAACAGTGAATCAATGACCTGCTCTTGCTTGAGCGTCGGCTTGATTTCATCGTAGAATTCTTTCACCGTCAGAGCCGGAATCTTTTTCTCCGCCGGCTTGCCCACCTCAATACGGTATCCCTGCTGCGCCGTCTCGTCAACCCGCAATGCCGTCTCCGACTTATCATCCAGCGAAAGCGTGCCGAACAGCGCAAACTGCAGCACCCGGTCTTTATCGATGTTGGCAAGCAATGGAGTGATCGCTCCTTTGAGCAGGCTGCCTTCGTAAACTTGTTGGACTTGCTCGGTCTTCTCGCTTAGGTACTCCAGTAATGGCTCCCGCTCGCGGAACAGAATCACCCCGACCGCAACCATGGAGACAATTCCGAGAGCGGCTGCTAGCGGAACAAAACGTTTGGGAAATGGGAGAAGATTATGCTCCTCTGCTTTAAGACGATCGAGCGCAACGGAAAGCCGGGTCCAGAAGCCGATGCTTACGGGCAGCTTTGCTTTGTCCTGCAGCATCTGTTTCATCGCCCGAAGTTCACGCAACTCCTTTGCAGCGTCGGGATGTTCCTCAAGGTAGTGCTCGAACTCCTTCGCTTCCGGTTCAGGGAGATTCCCATCGATATACAATGAAAGCTTATACGAACGTTCTTGTTCTGTCATTCGGTTCATACTCATACCTCCTCCAGCAACGGCTGTAACACCCTGCGCAGCATGGTTCGTGCACGGGAGAGCCGCGATTTTACAGTCCCGATTTCACACTGCATCACTTCGGCCATCTGCTCGTAGGAAAGACCGTCGATGTCCTTCAGGACGACGGCGACGCGGAATTTTTCCGGCAGTTGCTGTAACCCACGCGACACGAGTTCCTGCGCCTCGGTCGAATCGGGCTGCGTCGTCATCTTCTCATGAAATTCAGCGTCCCGGGATTCCATCATGCTTTGCAGAGGGAGCCATTTGCGGATTTTTCGTTTGCGCATCTCATCGCGGCTGCGATTCACGGCTATCCGATACAGCCACGTGTAAAACGACGATTGAAACCGGAAGTTTGAAAGACCTTCGTAGGCTTTGATAAAAACCTCCTGGGCAAGGTCGTCGACTATGTCCGGCTCATTGAAAATGGAATAGATCAGATTCCGTACCTTTTCCTGATAGCGGTCGACGAGAAGGCGGAACACACCCTCGTCACCCTGCTGGAAAAGGGTAATAAGCGTTTCATCACTCTTCGAGTCGAGCGGGAGATTGTGTGCTTCGCTGTTTCTGCCCCGACCGGTCATCGCCGTTCCCGACAACGCCGGAGCAGGTCCCGTTCCGCTGTTCCTGACCGAGTCGGGCGCGTGCACGCGTGCCTGGTTCACCATCTGTCGATTGTTCTTTTCGGAATCACTCATATAGACGAACGGACGCGCTCCGGCGTTCCATGTCCACTTTCAAATCTGTGCTACGAAGTCCCGCCTTGCGGTTCCGCTTCTCAGAATCCCGCTCGGTGAGCGGAATCCCCGCCTGCCAATATTAGGGTCTAAGGCGGCGGGCAGGCTGGAAAGCGGGAGATCCCGCCTTTCGTAGTTTTAGAAGCGGGAACACTAAGTCACGAAGAAGACTAAATAATTCAAGGTCTGTTTTTTCAACGACGTTCTACTGCAACCTCTGCTTTTTTTTGTGCCTTGGTGGCTTACCAACGAAAGTTGTACGATTAAACAAGAAACTCGTATGAAAACAACTCATACGAGCTCCCTTGAAACTTCTCCGGACAATTACGCTGCAACTTCTCCAACCTTCACAACCTTAGGTTTGACGCGTTTTTCAAACTCGTCACGGAAGCGGCGGATCATCGCCTGGATGGGCCATGCAGCCGCGTCGCCCAGCGCGCAGATAGTATTGCCCTCGACATTGTTTGCCACGTCGAGGAGGAGGTCGATATCCTCCATGCGAGCCTCGGAGCGTTCGAATTTCTTCATGAGCTTCCAGAGCCAGCCTGTTCCCTCGCGACACGGTGTGCACTGTCCGCACGATTCATGATGATAGAATTTCGCAATTCTCGCCAGCACCTCAATGAGGTCGGTGTCTTCGTCCATCACGATCAATCCCGCGGTACCTACAGCAGAACCGGCGGCCTTCATGGAGTCGGCGTCCATGCAAACGCCCTCGAGCTGCTCGCCGCGCAGAATCGGCGTCGATGAGCCACCGGGGATGACTGCTTTGATTTTTTTATTACCAGGAACACCGCCTGCGTATGTGTAAATGATCTCCAGCAGCGGTACGCCTGTGGGCATCTCGTACACGCCCGGCTTGTTCACATGACCGCTCACGCCGACAAGAATCGGGCCCGGATGTTTCGACGCACCGATCTTCGAGTACCAATCCCATCCTTTGTTGATGATGAACGGAACGTTCGAGATCGTCTCAACATTGTTGATCGTCGTTGGACATCCCCACACGCCATACTGCGCGGGGAACGGCGGCTTCACGCGCGGATAGCCGCGCTCGCCTTCGATTGAATTCATCAACGCAGATTCTTCACCGCAAATGTACGCGCCGGCTCCTTTGTGTATCACGATCTCCGTGGAGAAACTCGTTCCAAGGATCTGCTCGCCCGCGTATTTCCGCGCGTATGCATCGGCGAGGGCTTTCTCCATCATCTTGATCCATTTGCCGTACTCGCCGCGGATGTAGATATAGGCAGTCTTGATTCCCATCGCGTAGCAGGCGATGAGCGTTCCTTCAATCAGGAGATGCGGGTTGAATTCGAAGATCTGCCGGTCTTTGAACGTCCCGGGCTCCGATTCGTCGCCGTTCACGCAGAGGTACCTTGCCTTTGCGGTCTTCTTTGGCATGAAGGTCCATTTGAGTCCCGTCGGGAAGCAGGCACCGCCGCGGCCGCGGAGTCCGGACTTCTTCACTTCTTCGGTGACGTCCTCCGGCCTCATCTCGAGCGCTTTGCGGAATGCTTTGTAACCGCCGTTCAACTCGTACACGTCGATCTTGTGTAAATCGGGAATATCGGGAAGAAT
>CAYJSZ010000120.1:0-6861 GCA_964372545.1 uncultured Ignavibacteriaceae bacterium | reverse complement strand
TGTTCATGATTCCCACGCCCGCCGCGAGCAACGAGATAAAGCTGATGAAACCGATCCCTAACTTCACGTAGATCGTAAAGCTATTGAACTGTTCAATCAGCGAATCGTTCGAGAAAATGGCGAAATCATCTTCCTCACCTGGATCGACTTTGCGGGCCACTCTGAGGAAGTTTCGAGCTTCTTCAACGCAATCTTCATACACCTCCGGTGATCTCGATTTGATCATGATGTGCAGCGACCGTTCTTTTCCGTACCTTTCCAAGAAAGCCGTGAGGGGAATAACCACAAAGTTATCCTGATTCCCTCCGAGCGAAATCCCTCGAGGTTCGAGAACGCCCACGACTCGGAATCTATCTGCTCCAATCCTAATCTCCGCACCGATGGGTTCTCCTCGGGGAAACAATTTCTTCACCACTCCATCACCGAGTACTGCAACATTCAGTCCATGCTGAAGATCGTTGTCGTTTAGTCCACGACCTTCTTTCACAATCCAGTTGTTCGTGGGCAGTCCAGCCGGTTCCTCTCCTGCTACGCTAACGTTGGGATTGGTTTTCATTGAGCCGTACTGAACAACCTTTCCACCTTCCCACCCTTCAATCGCAGCGTACTTGGCCAGAGTAATTCGCTCCGTAACTTGCAGAGCCTGCTCGTATGTGATGTTTTTTCGATTTCGCATTTTAGCCCATGCAGCACGCCCACCGGTCATGATGGGAGGAAATTTTTGTATTTGAAATGTGTGCGCGCCGAGCTGCCCCAATCCGCTTTCGATGCTGTTTTGCAGCACTTGAACCGCGGTCATCACGCCGATAATGGAAAAGACACCGACGACGATGCCAAGCAGCGTGAGCGTGGAGCGAAGCTTGTTCGCTCGGATAGCGGCAAATGCGATCGAAAATATTTCTTTAAAGTCCATGAATTATTCGTACCGAAGGGCTTCGACAGGATCCATGCGCGATGCCCGGTAGGCGGGTAAGAATCCAGAAATAACCCCGACGAGGATCGAAACAAGCAACGCAATGACAACCACGCTGACCGGCATGGCTGTCGGCAACACCTGATCTATGATCAAGCTGAGCGGAAATGCGATGATCAGGCCGATGATTCCGCCGATGAGACAAATCGTGGCTGCTTCAATCAAAAATTGCAGCAAGATAGTTCGGCGCGGCGCACCGATAGCTTTTCGAATCCCGATCTCTTTCGTCCGCTCCGTCACCGATACAAACATAATATTCATAATGCCGATGCCGCCGACAAAAAGTGAAAGTCCGGTAATAAACAACCCAACGGCAGCGATCACTCCACCGATCGTGTTAAACGTCTGGATCAACAGCTCCTGCTGGTTGATGGCGAAGTCGTCTTTCGCACCCGGAGAAAGGCGACGTGCTTTGCGCATAATGCCGCGGAGTTCTTCTTTCGTATTCTCCAACTCCTCGAGACTGATGGCCTTGACCCAGATATCGACACCTCCCCGGAAGGAACGGAATTCTTTGAAATACCGGTAGATCGGCACGTACACACGCGTGTCCATGGATTGACCGAGCATACTCCCCTGTTTTTCCAGCACCCCAACCACGCGATAAGTATGACTGCTAAGCTTGATCACTTTGCCCAAAGGATTTTCATTAGGGAAAAGATTTTCCGCTATTTCTGAACCGATAACACACACAGGCCTTCCACCGTTAACCTCTAATGCGGTCAAAAACCTTCCGAGGGCAACACCTACACCAACTGTTTCAATAAACTCTTCATCCGTTCCAATAACTATGGCATTTTCAATTACTTTGGACCCGTAGCGCATATTTACGAGATTTGCAGAGAATGGTGTTACTGTCCGTGCAAGTGTCGCCTGCCGCTCGATTGCCTTTGCATGTTCCATGCGAATGTCCCGACGATTCCGCAACTCCCACCATTCTTGCTGGCCTGCCCACGGAAATTTCTGAACGTAGAGAACATCCGCACCGATCTTGGCAATGCTTGAATTGAATGCACGGTTGAGGCCCTCAATCGCCGTGCCCATCAACGTTACCGATACAATGCCGATCACAATGCCCAACGTTGTGAGGACAGACCGCATCTTGTTGGCACGGATTGCCTGGAACGCAATCCGCAGACCTTCTTTTATGTCTCTGAGCAGGATGTACATTTCAGGCGTGAACGGGTTGGTGAGAGAAGCGTTTTCGTTTCGGAACGAGCTCATCGTTTTCCACTTTTCCATCGCGCACGCGAACGATGCGATGGGCGTGTTCGGCAATGTACTCTTCGTGTGTCACTAAAATAATCGTGTTGCCTTCTTCATGGAGCTTCTCGAAGAGGTTCATGATCTCGTCACCAGTCTTTGTATCGAGGTTTCCCGTCGGCTCGTCTGCCAGAATGATGGACGGATTGTTGACCAACGCGCGGGCAATCGCCACACGTTGACGTTGACCTCCGGAAAGCTCATTGGGCTTATGATGCGTACGATCTCCGAGGCCAACTTTCTCAAGAGCTTCAGTTGCGAGCCTCTTTCTGCCTCCGGACGGCACTCCGCCGTAGATCAACGGGAGCTCGACGTTGTGCAGAGAGTCGGACCGTGCAAGCAAGTTGAATGTCTGAAACACAAACCCGATCTCCTTGTTACGGATTCTCGCGAGCTGGTTGTCATTCATCTCACTCACGTTGACGTCGTTGAACAGGTAAAGCCCCTCGGTGGGGGTATCCAGGCAGCCGATAATGTTCATCAAAGTCGACTTGCCGGAACCCGACGGACCCATGATCGCTACGTACTCGTTCTTTTTAATATCAATCGAGACACCGTCAAGAGCGTGGACTTCGGTGTCGCCCATGACGTAGAGTTTCTTGATATTTTGCAACTGGATGACTGTCGACATAGGAGTTCCTTTTTATTGTAACTCTTTGAGTTTTTTCTCGATGTTCTTGCGGCTCTCTTGGTTCGTGTCAAGCGCCAACATTCGTTGATAGGCTTCCCGCGCCTCTTTTTTCTGTCCTTTCAGCTCGTACGCCTGCGCAAGTCGACGAATGGAAGGTAGAAAGTTCTGGTCCATTGCCAGGGCCTTGTTCAAGTTCACGATGGCCTGGTCGAAGTCTTTCTTCTGCACGAAGCCCTCAGCCAAGCTATCGTACGCGTCAGCGGTGTCAGGGCGGAGTTCGACATATTTCTGGAACGGCTGAATGGATTCATCCGGTCGCTTATCCGCAATGTAGAAGTAGCCGAGCCGTTTCCATGATCTCCAATCGTCCGGCAGGTTGGTTGTGAGCAACTTGTATTCAGCCTCTGCCTCTTTCATCTTCTTGTCGCGCATGAACATTTGAGCGCGTTGTATTCTGCCCATCAGTTCATCGAGCCTAAGGATCGCATCGGCTTCCTTCCACGCCTTTTCGTTATCGCCACCCATGATGCCCGGCGCCATCTGGTAAAAGTTCGCCAGCCCGGCACGCGCCTGTACATGCCGAGGGTTCAAGGCAACGGCCTTTTCAAACGCCGATTTGATTTTCGGAGCTAACCAAGCTTGTTTGAGAAAATTTGAGCTCTGCGCCTTCGTTCCCAACGCTGCGCCCAAGCCGTACTGATAATCAGCGTTGTTGGGGTTCAGGTCCACCGCTTCCTCCATGTGGTCAACTGCCTCATCGGCATCGAGAATCTCCCTCCGCAACAGTGTAAGGCCGATCCAGTAGTGCGCCTCTGCATTCTTCGTGTCCTGCTTCAGCAGCCCTTCCAGAATTCTCTTTGCTTCCGCTGAGTTCCCTTTTCGCAGCTCCGCCTTAGCCTCGTCGAGGCTCTGCGCGACGGCAACGCCGCATGATATGAGAAAAAGAAAGAACAGAAGTACACTTCGTCGTGTCATATGCTATTTTGTTTGGGCGACCGATCCGCCTGTGCGTTTCGTCTGCTTGTTGTCGACTTTCACTTTAGAACCGTCCTCGAGATCCCTGTTGATCGCCTTGAAAGGACCTGAGACCACTTCCATATTCTCATCCGTCCCACTGGTGATCTCTACGTAGGTATCGTCGCTGATGCCGCGTTTGACCGACATTGTACTTACCTTACCATCCTTGACGACGAAGATGACTTCCTGGAGTTTGTCATCATCTTTCTTCTTAGATTCCTTCTTCACAAATGTCGCTTCGCCTTCCTTCACCGGCTCTTCCGCTTTGTTGTTCCCCTCTTTGTCCTTCGGCATTCGCACGGTCACGGATTGAATAGGAACCGCAAACACATTGGCACGTGAGTCGGTATAGATATCTGCGGTCATCGACATCCCCGGCCGCAACTGAACGCCGGCGGGCGGGTGCATTAAGATGCGGACTTCGAAATTCACCACTTCATCCTGCGTTCCTAAGCCGCGGGTTTTTGCTGTGTTGGCGATTCGAGAAACCGTGCCGATAATTTTTTGCCCGGGATAGGAATCCACTTCCACCGATGCGGTATCGCCAATGCTGACCAACACAACGTCGTTCTCGCCCACGTCCACGCGGGCTTCCATGCGAGAAAGGTCCGCTATCGTCATGATCTGGGTACCTTGCGTGAACTGGCTGCCGCTCACCCGCTCACCTATCTCGGAAACGAGCTGGCTGACGATACCTTCCATGGGCGAAGAGATCGTCGTCTTTGCCAATGTCTCACGCGATTCTTTCAGCGCGGCGGACGATTGATTGAAGGAAGCCTTTGCACTTTCAAAGACCGACCGCGCAAGATCCATATCGGAGTCCGACACCATTTTTTTCTCATACAACTCGGAAACACGCTTATAGTCTGCCTCTGCCTTTTGCAGATTGGCTCTGGTGATACCTAACGCTGCCTCGGCGCGTTCCACCTGAGCTTGGTAAGCATCGGGCTTGATACGGAGCAGCAATTGTCCTTTTCGCACGCGCTGTCCCTCTCGTACCGGCAACTCAATCAGCTCTCCGCTCACTTCTGCGTTGATCTTGACCTGTACTTCAGGCTGAATCTTACCCGTCGCAGAAACGGTTTGGGTAATAGTCCGGCGCTCGATCTTCTCCGTCTGTACTGTAAACACGGCCTCACGGTTACTCCCCAAGACCACGAGTAAGGTCAGTACGACGACAACGACGCCGATGATCGAGATGATGATGATTTTCTTTTTGGATTTTTTTCCATTTGCCATTGTGGGCACTCCCTTGAGCGAACGGTGTTTCGTATGCGTTAATAGCTTTTTTCACCAAGCACAAATTCCATGTTCCGTTTCGCCGTGATGTAATTATACGTTGCGTTTACTTTGCTCGCTTCTGCGTTCACCAATCCGGCGTTCGCGACCAACAAATCAAGCAACGTTCCGGCGCCGAGGTTATACCGCTCCTCTGCCACTTTCCGGTCCTGCGTCGCCGATTGGACGCTCTTCAAACTTACTTCATACTGCTTGCGTGCCGCCTCAAGGTCTAACAAAGCCTTTTTTATTTCAACGCTGATGTTGCGCTCGGTTTGCCGCAGTGAGAGTTCCGCGTTCCGGCTCGTTGCAAGGGCTGATTGAATCGACTGGTTTGTGAAAAAACCGTCAAAGAGCGTCCACCGAATGCTCAAGCCCCAGTTGGCGCTTTTGTTGTCTTTGATATTTTCAAATCTCGTGTTTGAAAGACTGTACCCGACAAACGCGCTGACGCTTGGGAAGTAGCGACTGGATGCAGCGTTCACTCCCCAATCTGCTGCACTAAAGCTCTGCTTTGCACTTTGGTAATCGGGTCGCACTGCCAATGCACGTTCACGCAACTGCATAAAGCTCTTATATTGCTCCATCGTCGATTCCAGGTCCGCAGTACTAATATCTGTTGGGATGGACGGGTCTGTGATTTTGTATTCTTCGGATGCCTCCAGGCCGATGAGCGCCAATAAATCTGCAACCGATTTGTCGTACGTATTCTGAGCATTGATGAGGTTCAGCTCGTCCGAAGCGACCTGGGATTGCTGGCGATAGACGTCGCCGATCGAGAGAGCGCCGACGCGGTTCGATTCGGTGATACGCTCGAGCTGGCGTTGGTCACGTTTCAGGTTTTCTTCACTCACCTTCATCAACTGCTCATTACGCAACACCGTCAGAAAGCTTGCCTGTACTTGGAAGACGATTTGCTGGCGCGTACGCTCTGCTGTTTTTTCAGACGAAACGGCATTCGACACTGCTCGGTTGAATCCTGCTTCGCGGTTAAGCCCGTCAAAAATCGTGTAGTTGAGGTTCAGAACCGTGGAAAAATTATTCACAGTCGCCGAGGTTGCAGGGAGGGCAAGGGGAATACCGCCAATGAGCTGCGTCGATGCCGGCCGCTCCGTCGACGTGCGTGTCCATGCGCCAGAAGCTGAGAGCGTTGGCATATACGCACCATACGCCGTCAGCACACCACTCTCGGCAGACTTCACATTGTTTTCCGCCTGACGGATGCTCAGGTTGCGCTCGAGGGCGCTTTCAACAGACTGTTGTAAGGTGAGGGTCTTCGTCTGGGCGCCGGCAATACTCACCATCACAATGAGTGCAAGAGCAAGAGAAACGGACTTCTTCATGACTCTATCTCCAATAATGATTGAACGTTACAGATAAAGGATTGTCGTTATTTCTGAACGAATGCTGACTAATAAACGGGAAAACATAAAGAAAGTTTCATTCTGACCGCTCCCTACAACCTGCGGAATCGACATCCTAAGTTTGAGGATTACTCTCTTTTTCTCTCCTCGCAGAAACTATTTCGTCCTTTATTTCCAGCAGGTACCTCAAGGCAGCGTTATGGTCATTCGGGATTCGCCCGTCCAAGATTGCATCGGTGATCGCATCCTTCAGCTTCCCCACCAGCGGTCCCGGTTCCAATCCACAGACCTGCATGATCTCCTCCCCTCGAACCGGCGGCTGCCAGTTGCGGATG
>CAYJSZ010000119.1:0-6869 GCA_964372545.1 uncultured Ignavibacteriaceae bacterium | reverse complement strand
GTGGGATTATTACGATTGCCGGCGTCGTTCTGACGCAGCTTGGTTGAAAGTAGAGCGAGTTTTCAGTACCTTCAATGGCGCTCAAGCGAGACTAGGAGAGCTGGCCAGCCGGATGCGGGCAGGCAGAACGGTCCCGCCATAGAGCGGCGGATTTTCGTCCCGTTCAAGAACAAACGGGACTCAACTATTGCGTTTGAAGATTTCATGATGAAGAGCTGGCAGAACGGTCCCGCCAGAAGACGGCGGGATTGATTCCGAAAAACGGAATCAACTATTGCACTTTTTTCGGAGAGCTGGCAGAACGGCTATTGCACCGGTCTTGAAAACCGGCGTCCGCAAGGACTTGGGGGTTCGAATCCCTCGCTCTCCGCTGCTTGGGAATAGCCGGATCCCGCTCAAAAGCGAGCGGGATTCTCAAATTGACGGTTGACTTAGCTTCTCCGCCTTCGGCGGATCGCTAAGTCAAGTCAATTTGGAACTTGGGGGTTCGAATCCCTCGCTCTCCGCGTCTGGGGTGATGCGACCTGTCACCCAACATTTGTGATTGCTTCCGCGGTTCTTTTTCAATACTTTTCCTGACAACTCCAGCGCCTGGAGAGGTGGCCTAGTGGCCGCAGGGGCGGTTTGTCCCGCTGCCCCGTGAAACTGAAACAAAGCGGGATTCTCGATTTGACAATTTCGCCGCACGGCAACTCTTGGAGAGGTGGCCGAGTGGCTGAAGGCACAGGTTTGCTAAACCTGCATAGGGGGTAACCTCTATCGAGGGTTCGAATCCCTCCCTCTCCGCACAGAAAAGTGCGGCGAAAGTCAAATCGGAACTAAACCGTTATAGGGGTAAAACTCTATCGGGGGTTCGAATCCCCCCCTCTCCGCACGCAAGCCAAGCGACCAGTGGTCGCTTTTTTGTTGCTCTCAGATCATGTCCAAACCGATTCGCGTCCGTTTTGCTCCCAGTCCAACGGGATTTCTCCATGTCGGTGGACTCCGCACGGCGCTCTATAATTATCTCTTTGCTCAGCACAACGGCGGAAAATTTGTCCTCCGAATCGAAGACACCGACCAGACGCGCAAGGTTGAAGGGGCGGTGGAGAATCTCATTTCGACGTTGGAGTGGGCAGGAATTCATTACGACGAGGGACCGCATCGCGACGGCCGATGTGGTCCGTACGTTCAATCTCAACGGTTGGAGATCTACCATAAGCATGCGCAGCAATTAATAGAGCAGGGGAAGGCGTATTATTGTTTCTGTCTGCCTGAGCGCTTGGAAGAAATGCGCCGGCTCCAAATTGCGATGAAGCTGCCGCCGATGTACGACCGGCATTGTCGTGACCTTCCGGCTGATGAAGTGAAACGGAGAAGGGAAGCCGGCGAATCATGTGTGGTGCGGATGAAAGTCCCTATCGGGGGCGAGCTGATATTTGATGATATTGTTCGCGGCCGCGTTACGATTGCGAACAAGATTTTGGATGATCAGGTGTTGCTGAAGTCCGACGGCTTTCCCACCTATCACCTTGCTGTGGTAGTGGATGACCATCTCATGGAGATTAGCCATGTGATTCGCGGGGAAGAGTGGCTTTCGAGCACACCGAAGCATGTCTTGCTCTATCAGTACCTTGGCTGGGAGATTCCGCAGTTTGCACACTTGCCGCTGCTGCTGAATCCCGACAAGACAAAATTGAGCAAGCGACAGGGAGATGTTGCTGTAGAAGATTATCGCGCAAAGGGCTATCTGAAGGAAGCGATCGTTAATTTCGTCGCGTTTCTCGGCTGGAATCCCGGTGACGAGCGGGAGATTTTCTCGATGGAGGAACTCACCAGAGAGTTTTCATTGGAACGGGTCGGGAAAGCCGGCGCTGTGTTCAACGTCGAGAAGCTGAACTGGCTGAATTTCCAGCACCTCCGAAAGAAAGCCGACGCCGAGGTTCTTGCCATGCTTAAGGAGTATATGACTTGGTCAGAAGTCGGCAACAAACGCTTCGATGAGGACTATCTGCTGAGGGTCATGACGGCGATGCGAGAGAGGGTGACGTTCGTGAAGGACTTTGTCGAGAAGAGTCCGTACTTTTTCCACCCGCCGGAACAGTATGACCCGAACGTTGTGAAGAAGAGATGGAAGCCGGAAACACCGGAGCAGTTGACGAGGTTGATCGAAGAGTTCTCGCGATTGGAAAACCCGGGAAAAGCGGACTATGAACAAGCACTGCATCGCGCTGCGGAATCATTGGATATAGGTCATGGCGATCTTATCCATCCGCTCCGATTAGCTGTTTCGGGAATGGGTGCAGGTCCCGGGTTATACGATATTGTCTTCATCCTCGGCAAGGAGGAAACGATCCGCAGAATCGAAACAGCAATCGAGAAACTAAAGTAACTCGCGTTGCGCAAAAAAAATCAGCCACAACGTCACCAAGGCACGAGGAAATTTTAAGTGAAATTCTTTTAGTGATCGTACAGTAGTGATTCTTTGCGTCCCTGCCCTGTTGGATATACATTTTTAATATTTGTCCCATTAGCTTTACCCCGTTGGATATTTTCTTTTTGTTGCACATTCGTTGTTTAACGGGATTATCCAACGGGGCAGGCAGATTATCCAACAGGGTGAATGTCTTAGTGGCAAAAGGTGTCTACAGAAGTGACGGTAGAGTAAGAACGACAGGAATGGACAAGAGTCTGGAAACTAACAAGGTGAATGTCGAAGGGATGGGTTCCCGTGGTGAATTGCCCGAACGGAGAAACTTCATCCGCGACATCATTGATAATGACCTCAAGACGAACAAGTACGGCGGCAAGGTGCAGACGCGTTTTCCTCCGGAACCGAACGGTTATCTCCACATCGGTCATGCAAAATCCATTTGTCTCAATTTTGGACTTGCGAAAGACTACAAGGGGCTTTGCAACCTGCGCTACGACGACACCAACCCGACCAAGGAAGAACTTGAGTACGTGGAGTCCATCAAGCGCGACATCAGCTGGCTCGGTTTCGACTGGGAAGACCGGGAGTACTACGCGTCCGATTACTTTGAGCAGCTCCATGAGTACGCCGTCCGGTTGATCAAGAAAGAGAAGGCGTATGTTTGCGACCTGAGCGCCGACGAGATACGGCAGCACAGGGGCACGCTGACCGAACCGGGGAAAGACAGCCCCTACCGGAACCGCACTGTTGAGGAGAATCTGGACCTGTTCCAACGTATGCGCAACGGGGAGTTTCCAGATGGTTCCCGCACGCTGCGTGCGAAGATCAATATGGCATCGCCAAACCTCAACCTGCGCGATCCCGTGATGTACCGCATTCTCCGCGCCACGCACCACCGGACGGGCGACAGGTGGTGTATCTATCCGATGTACGACTGGGCGCACGGCCAGTGCGACTCGATCGAAGGGATAACTCATTCGATCTGCACACTCGAGTTTGCCGACCATCGTCCGCTGTACGACTGGTTCATCGACGAGCTTGGGATCCATCATCCGCAGCAGATCGAGTTTGCTCGACTCAATCTGACCTTCACCGTGATGAGCAAACGGAAGCTCCTTCAGCTCGTTGAGGGAGGCTATGTGAACGGCTGGGATGACCCACGCATGCCCACGATCTCGGGTCTGCGCCGCCGGGGCTACACGCCGGAGTCTATTCGTACTTTTGCAGATCGCATTGGCGTTGCGAGAAGTGAGAGCACCGTGGAGATGGCGTCGCTCGAAGATTGTTTACGAGACGACCTGAACAAACGGATGCCCCGCGTGATGTCAGTGTTGCGTCCGCTGAAGCTGGTCATCGAAAATTATCCCGAAGGGGCTGTTGAAGAACTTGAGGCAGTGAACAACCCCGAGGATACAGCAATGGGGACGCGAAAGGTTCCTTTCTCCAAGATTCTGTACATTGAGCAAGATGACTTCAGAGAGAATCCGCCGAAGAAATACTGGAGGCTTTTTCCGGGCAACGAAGTCCGGTTGCGATACGCATACATTATCAAGTGCGTCGGTCTGGTCAAGGATGAGAAGACCGGCGAGATTATCGAATTGCGCTGCACATACGACCCGGCAACGAGAAGCGGTTCGCCGGAGAGTCACCGGAAAGTGAAGAGCACGATTCATTGGGTGTCCGCTATCCATGCTGTGGATGCGGAAGTTCGATTGTACGACCGGCTTTTTACCGTCGAGGATCCGGGCGGTGAGAATTGGCGCGATTTCATCAATCCGATGTCGCTCGAAGTCTTGCGACACTGTAAAGTTGAGCCGAATTTAGTGACAGCCAAGCCGCAGGATCGGTTTCAGTTCGAACGGCTCGGTTATTTTTGTGCGGATGATGATTCGCACACTGGCAACCTTGTTTTCAACCGAACAGTCACCTTGCGGGATACGTGGGCGAAGATTGAGAAGAGATAGAGCGATGACTCCATTCCGATTGGTTGCCTTTGGTAGTACTGTTGGCTAATTTGTGATGAATCAAGATTGAAGGACTGTCACAATCGCTCTTGTGACACAATTTGCATGGCAAGAACACAGTACGATATCATTCGTCTTCACAATGCAGTGTTTTACGCTTATCATGGTGTGCTTACTGATGAGCAGAATCTCGGCGGCAAGTTCGAGGTGGATGTGGAATTACACTGCAACCTTTCAAAAGGGGCGAAGAGCGACCACTTGAGAGATACGGTAGATTACGAGAAAGTATATTCTTGCATCCATAACCTTGTGCTGGGGAGGAAATATTATCTGTTGGAAGCTTTAGCCGGCGCAGTTGCTGCGGGGATCTTGGAGCAATTCAGAAAGGTTGAAAAGGCTGTTGTCCGCGTGCGAAAGCCTGGAGCACCGGTGAGAGGAGTGATCGATTACGTCGAGGTAGAACTAGCACGGACGCGCAAGTGAATGGCTAGGATATTTGTCGGTCTTGGCTCAAACCTCGGCGATCGCCTGCAATTCCTCCAGCGGGCCGTCGATGCGATCTCGAAGCTCGTGTTCACAAGGATTCATAATATTTCTTCGGTCTATGAAACCGAACCAGTCGGAGTCAGAAATCAGCCAGAATTCTTGAACGCAGTCTTGGAGTTACGTTCTTCGCTTACTGCAAAACAATTGTTTGAATCTTTGAAGAAGATAGAACAGGGGATTGGCAGAGAGCACACCGAGCGTTGGGGTCCTCGGGAGATCGATTTGGATATGCTCTATCATAATAACTCGATTGTTGAAAGTTTAGAATTATCTATCCCTCATCCTGAAATTCGTAATCGAAAATTTGTTCTCATGCCATTGGGAGAAATCGCTGGTGATTTTATCGACCCCGTGTTGAACAAAACAATAACGCAGTTGCTTCAAGATTGCACGGATTCCAGCTCAGTGAGACTAAGTGAATTTCAGTTAGTATCCGGTCTTAAGGAGTCTTGATTGCGGGCACCACGTCCTGAAATTCGTCACATAGCAATAGAAGGCGTCATCGGAGCAGGGAAAACGACGCTCGCTACTATGTTGTGCGAGCGCCTGGGCGCGCGTCTGATTCTGGAGAAGTTTGAGGAGAATCCTTTCCTCCCCAAATTCTATGAAGACGCTGAACACTACGCGTTTCAGACACAGATATTCTTTCTGTTGAGCAGATTTCGACAGCAACAAGAGCTCTTTCAGGCCGATCTCTTTCATAATTTTCTCGTTTCCGATTACATCTTCGAGAAGGACAAGATTTTTGCCTATTTAACATTGCAGGACGACGAGCTTAAGTTGTACGAGTCTGTCTTAAGTGCTATTGAGAAGAACATCCCTACACCCGATTTGGTTGTGTACCTCCAATCGAGTGTAGAACGCTTGATGGCCAACATCCGAATGCGCGGACGGAAAATGGAGGAGAACATGTCCGTGGACTATATTCGAGAATTGAACGAGGCGTACAATTATTTCTTTTTTCGATACAAATCGGCTCCTCTCCTTATCGTCAAGGCAACAGAAATTGATTTTGTGAATCGCAAGGAAGATTTCGAGAACCTCGTGGGCCAAATTCTTCGTACAGAACGTGCACCGGTTGAATACTATAATCCGGGTGTGAAAGGGTAGTCTCACATGCTCCGTTATTTTCTTGTTCTGATTGCATTGTTCTTGGCGGCTCGAATAATTCGAGGCGTTGTTACCTATCTTTTCCCTCGCATAAGTCGGAGGAATTTCCCAAACAACCCGCCAACTCAAGGAATGCAAAAGGACGTGACGGAGTACCAGGACGTCCAAGATGCAAAGTTCAAAGACGTTTCCCAGTAGCAGACAATCCCTTTTTGAAGGAATTTCGACTGTTTGATGTCCCCCGCACTCCAAATCCCGTCGTTGCCTAGATATGGCTAAAGTTTTTTCTTCCCTCGCGTTGACTATCTGAGAAAATTTTTTATATTAAGAGTCTGGAAAATCTCTGCTCTTCCCTCCAACCCCTCGTTTCGTGAAAGGCCGAAGAGTGCTGGAGTAAGCAATGGCTCTTACTTCGGAGGGGAGACATTTTCATGTTTTGCGCTGGCGTAGCTCAGTTGGTAGAGCAGCTGACTTGTAATCAGCAGGTCACCAGTTCAAGTCTGGTCGCCAGCTCGACGGGGATTGTTGTTCGGGCAGGTGGCGGAGCGGTCAATCGCACCAGACTGTAAATCTGGCGGCCTTGGGCCTACGGAGGTTCGAATCCTTCCCTGCCCACCGAGCATAAAGAAGTGTGGGTTTCGGACTGCCAACGGATTTCTTTAGCGGTCCGCAGGTTGGTTCGAACTACGCAATTCGTTCGCGGGCGTAACTCAGTTGGTAGAGTCACAGCCTTCCAAGCTGTTGGTCGCGGGTTCGAGTCCCGTCTCCCGCTCAATGAAGTACTTTGTTTATATCTTGAAGAGCCTAAAGTTTAGAGATACTACGTAGGCTTTACC
>CAYJSZ010000118.1:0-6942 GCA_964372545.1 uncultured Ignavibacteriaceae bacterium | reverse complement strand
TCAACCCAAAGTCGTCGTCGTTCACCCTAATTTTCCGCAAGTCGAGCGCTTTGACTGTTCCATGCTCGACGGGAATTTCGTACTGTTTTCCGGTGCGGTTGTCCGTAATGGTGAGTGTATCTGGCATAGGAATCCTCGGAAGAAAAACCGTTGATGACGATTGGCTGGTGTGGAAAGAAAAGAAAAAATTCTTTCATCCGCCACCGAAATCGTTTCATTTTACTGAACTTCGGGGTCGCGGGAACGACTTCCGTCGGTTGGACGTTACAGATAATGGATCCGCAGATAGAGCTTTCCCAGTCCGCGGATTCCGTAAAACCTCCCTAACCCCCGATGTGAACGGTGCGCGTCGGGGGTTTGCTTTTCCCCGCGTTGAATTTCAAGCCGTTTTTCTCTACTTTGAACCCGCCTCAACCTACTTCTCTTTGAAGAATCCCACAGGAGGTTCCTATGAAACGAATGCTCTCCGTTGTTCTTCTCGTTGTATTACTTGTTCCCAGCGGGCTTGCGCAAGAAGCACAAAAGCTCTTCACGAATCAGCTCATTCACGGCTCGACCGAGTTTGCAGGGAAGAGTATCGCCGGGATTCAATGGATTGCAGGCGGTGCGAAGTTTTCGTACCAGGAGTTTGACCAAGCAACGCGGTCGATTAGAATATTCTCCTACACACTGAAGGACGGAAAACGCGATCTGCTTGTCGATTCGAAAGACCTGATGTTAAATGCCGGGGACCCGCCGTTTCGCTTCACATCGTACCAATGGTCGCCCGATGAACAGCAAGTCCTCTTCGTCTCTGCGCCGCCGGAGCGACAATACCTATCTCGATTAACGCCGGCCGGAAATTTCCTTCTGTACGACCTGCGGACGAAGGCCTTTCGCCGACTGACCAACGTCGCAGAGCCGCAGTATAACCAAAAGTTTTCCCCGGACGGCAAGCGCATCGGTTTTGTCCGCTCGAACAATATCTTCCTGCTCGACCTCACCAGCGGGGCCGAGACGCAACTCACTACCGATGGCGCCGAGCATATCATCAACGGCAAGTTCGACTGGGTTTATGAAGAAGAGTTCGGCATTTCGGACGGATGGCAATGGTCGCCGGATGGCAACATGATCGCCTACTGGCGGCTCGATGAGAACCGCGTCCCGCAGTTTACGATGATGGATTTCATGACGATGAGGGCGGACCTGATGCCGATGCGATATCCCAAAGCGGGCGACCCGAATTCCACTGTGCGGATCGGCGTTGTATCTCTCGACACGAAGAAAACGACCTGGATCGACATCGGCACGAACGATGACATCTATATCCCGCGCATCGCATGGACGCCGAAAACGAACACGCTCGCGCTGCTGCGTCTCAATCGATTACAGAATCGCGTGGAGCTGATGCTGGCAGATGCTGCAACGGGTCTCAGTAAGGTGGTCTTGACGGACGAAGAAAAGACATGGATCGAAATCAGCGATGATTGGCGTTTCCTGAAATCAGTCGACCAGGTCCTCTGGCCGTCGGAGCGGGATGGATTTACTCATCTCTACTTCCATGACTTGAACGGGAAGCTGGTTCGCCAGGTCACAAAAGGGAAATGGGAGATGAATCGCGTGGTAAGGGTGGACGAGAAGAACAAGTTGATTTATTTCATGGCGACAGAAAAGACGCCGCTGGAGCAACATTTGTACTCGATTCGGTTTGATGGGATTGGTATGAAGAGATTGACGCCGGGCGACTTCAGCTACACTGTGAATATGGCGCCGGATCAGAAAAACTTTCTGGCATACTATTCAAACGTCCTCTCACCGACGAAGATTGCGCTTTACAACGCTGACGGCAAGATGGTGCGCGTGTTGGAGGAAAACCCCGTAGATGCACTCAAGCAATACAACATGGGCAAGCACGAGTTCTTCACATTCAATACAACGGACGGCGTGGAGTTGAACGGATGGATGATCAAGCCGCCCGATTTCGACCAGACGAAAAGATATCCGGTGCTGATGTATGTCTACGGCGGGCCGGGGTCGCAAACGGTTTCTAACTCCTGGGGTGGCTCGCGCTATCTGTGGCATCAACTCCTCGCGCAGAGAGGATACATCGTGGCGAGTGTGGATGGACGAGGGACAGGACAGCGGGGGAAAGAATTCAAGAGCATCACCTACAAGAATCTGGGGAAGTGGGAAGTGAACGACCAGATCGAGGGTGCCAAATACTTTGGTTCGCTCGCCTATATTGATAAAACACGCATCGGCATTTGGGGCTGGAGCTACGGCGGATATATGTCGTCGTTAACCATCTTACAAGGTGCCGATTATTTCAAGACTGCAGTCGCAGTCGCGCCGGTAACGAGCTGGCGATTCTACGACACCATTTATACCGAGCGCTATATGCAGCGCCCTCAGGATAACGAAGAAGGCTATCAGGAAAGCGCTCCAACAACTCACGCCAGCAAGCTGAAAGGCAACTTGCTCGTCATACACGGCACAACGGACGACAACGTGCACTGGCAGAATACAGTCCAGTTTGTCGATGCGCTTCAGAAAGAGGGGAAACAATTCCAGACGATGTTCTACGTGAACAAGAATCACGGTATCGCCGGCGGCACTACACGCGTTCATTTGCATGATGTGATAACCAATTTCTTGCTGGAAAAACTGTAACGGAGTTGAGCCACTGAGGCACGTCTGTCCGACGCTCCTGTTCTCATGTATGGTGTGTCTCAATGTCTTGGCGGCAATCGTTCATTCAACAAACCAAGATCCCGGTGCAACGCCTTCACTTCTTGTGCCGATAGATGTCTGGAATTTCCGGGCAGCAGATCCCCGATTTCAAGTTTTCCAATTCTCATTCTTACTAATCGTAGCGTTGGATGGCCGACTATCGCGGTCATTTTCCGTACCTGGCGATTTCTTCCTTCTCGCAATGTTATTTCCAGCCACGCGGTAGGAACGGTCTTTCGAAAACGAATCGGGACAGGACGGGGCGGGAGCTCTGGTTCTCCCTGAAGCAAGCGAACTTCCGCGGGCTGTGTTCTGCTTCCCTCAATCAGCACACCACTCCGCAGACGTTCGAGAGACTGTTCGGTAGGAATTCGTTCTACCTGAACAGAGTACGTTCGGGGATGTCCGAACCTGGGATCCGTGAGTCGGTGCTTCACTTCGTTGTCGTTGGTCAGGAGCAGCAATCCCTCGCTGTCAGCGTCCAAGCGACCAACCGGATACACTTCGCGTGGGAAAGGCCCAAAGTCTTTCAACGATAGTCTTCCTGCTTCGCCAGTAAACTGCGAAAGCACACCATAAGGTTTGTTGAAAAGAATGTAGGCGTATTTGCCACGGAGGTGCATGGAGTTTCAATATACTTTTCTGCGGATGATGACTCAAGTCAGGAGCGCGATTTTGTCCAAGAAAGTTCTTGTCTGATATTGAGAAAAAGCCTATCTTGTTAGCGCAATTCACAGTACACCGTGGTTGCCTGAACACTTTGGTTTCCGCCTCGCGCGGGAACTTGTTTGATGGAGCTCCGAGAAGTTTGATGGTCGGACGCTTGCAAATCCTGAAGAGGGATCCATTCGGACAAGGGTCGGAGGAAACTCCGATGTAAAGTTGTAGGGCCCAGCAGGCTGTACGCATCGTCAACATATTTCAAGGAGTTCCGAGATGGAAAAAGGAACTGTGAAGTGGTTTAACACCTCGAAGGGCTACGGCTTCATCCAGCGCCCCGGTGGCGAAGATGTGTTCGTTCACTACAAGGCGATCAAGGGTGATGGCTTCCGCAACCTGAACGAAGGCGACATGGTCGAGTTCGAGGTTGAGCAGGGACCGAAAGGTTTCCAGGCCCGCGACGTGGTGAAGGTCTAAGCCACTTTCTACTATGAAAAAAGAAAATCCCCCGAAGCAATTCGGGGGATTTTTGTTTTTAAAAACCTTCCGAAGGTTCTGAACCTTCGGAAGGTTCACTCTTGTGCATGCTTGTGGTCAGGTCAAATCCGCGACCTCTTCATCCATCTCCTTCAGTTCGTCGCCGCCGGTATCTTTGCTGGCATCGATGAATTTCAGGTCTTCCAGCTTCTTGCTGAACTTCACCTTGATCTTGCTGCCGGCCTGGAACGTGCCCTTCAAGATTTCCTCCGCAAGCGGGTCTTCGACATACTTTTGTACGGCCCGCTTCAACGGCCGCGCACCGAACGCGGGGTCGAAGCCTTTATCGGCAAGGAATTCTTTTGCCGGCTTAGACAGCTCCACCGCAATGCCCATCGACGCCATCCGCTCGAACAGCTCCCGCGCAGCGATATCGATGATCTGCAGAATGTGCTCACGTTCGAGGTTGTGGAACACGATCGTGTCGTCGACACGATTGAGGAACTCGGGGTTAAACACACGCTTCAGAGCATCTTCAATGCCGGACTTCATCGACTCGTACTTATTCTTGTGTGTCTGGGTACCGAAGCCGAAACCGCCCCCCACTTTGATATCGCGCGAGCCGATGTTCGACGTCATAATCAAGATGGCGTTCTTGAAATCAACCCGACGGCCTAAGCTGTCCGTCAGAATGCCGTCATCCAGCACCTGGAGCAGGATATTGAAGACATCCGGATGGGCTTTCTCGATTTCATCGAGCAGGACGACGGAGTACGGCTTGCGGCGCACTTTCTCGGTGAGCTGGCCGCCTTCTTCGTAGCCGACGTATCCCGGAGGCGCGCCCACGAGGCGGGAGACGGAGAATTTCTCCATGTACTCGCTCATGTCGATACGAATGAGCGCTTCTTCTGAATCAAAGAGATACCGCGCCAGTGCTTTTGCCATCTCGGTTTTCCCGACGCCCGTTGGTCCAAGAAAAATAAACGAACCGATGGGCCGCTTCGGGTCTTTCAACCCGGCGCGCGCACGACGAATGGCTTTCGTCAGCTTCACAATCGCCTCATCCTGTCCGACGACATTCTGCTTCAGCGCCTCCTCCATCTTGAGAAGCTTGGCAGATTCGCCCTCAGCTACCTTCTGAACCGGAATACCCGTCATCATCGACACAACCGCGGCACAGTCTTCCTCACTTACTTCGTAGACGGTGTCTTGGGCCTTTAGCTCCCATTCGCGCTTCGCAATTTCGAGGTCGCTCAGCAGCTTCTTTTCTAAATCACGCAGCCGGGCAGCCTCTTCAAAATTCTGGTTCTTCACGACTTGGTTCTTCGCCTGCTTGATCTTCTCTATTTCCTCTTCGAGCTGTAGGATTTCCTTCGGGACCTTGATGTTGGCAAGATGAACCCGCGAGCCGGCCTCATCCATTACGTCGATTGCCTTGTCAGGGAGGTAGCGGTCGGTGATGTAACGGTCGCTGAGTCGAACGGCGGCATCGAGCGCCTTCTCAGCAAACCGCACACCGTGGTGTTCCTCGTACTTATGCTTGATGTTCAGGAGAATCTGAATCGTTTGCTCGACCGTTGTCGGGTCAACCATAATCTTCTGAAAGCGGCGGTCGAGCGCCCCGTCTTTTTCGATATGCTGTCGGTATTCGTCCAACGTCGTCGCGCCAATGCACTGCAGGTCGCCCCGCGCCAGGGCCGGCTTGAACATGTTCGATGCGTCGAGCGAGCCGCTTGCTCCACCTGCTCCGACGATCGTATGCAGCTCGTCGATAAAGAGGATCACGTCTTTGGCTTTCTCCAGCTCGTTCATCACCGCCTTCATTCGCTCCTCGAACTGGCCGCGGTATTTCGTGCCGGCGACAAGAGCAGCAAGGTCAAGTGTGACGACTCGCTTATCGTGGAGAACGCGAGATACCTTCTTCTGCACGATGCGCAAAGCCAGGCCTTCTGCGATCGCCGATTTCCCGACGCCCGGCTCGCCGATGAGCACGGGGTTGTTCTTCTTGCGTCGGCTCAATACCTGTGCAACGCGCTCGATCTCCTTCTCACGGCCGACGATGGGGTCTAACTTATCCTCCATTGCAAGTTTTGTCAGGTCCCTGCCAAAATTATCCAGCACGGGGGTTTTCGATCGCTCCGTTTTTTTCTCTGCCGAATGCGCTGCCGGAGGAGTCGATGGCTTGCCAGAAATGATGTTGTCCAGTTCGTTCCTGACAACATCGTAGTGTACATTGAATTGATGCAAGATCTGCGCAGCGATATTATCGTCGTCACGTAGGAGGGAAAGAAGCAGGTGCTCGGTGCCAATGACGTCGGATTTGTAGAGCTTTGCTTCGAGGTAGGTAATCTTGAGTACTTTCTCGGCCTGTTTCGTGAGCGGGATGTTGCCGATCGTCAGCGTCCCGCCGGAAGTGCGAACGGTGTCTTCGATCGCCTTTTTTAACCGGTAGAGATCGACACCCAGATTGCGAAGAATCTTCACGGCAATCCCTTCACCCTCACGGATAATGCCTAACAGCAGGTGTTCAGTGCCGATATAATCATGACCGAGGCGCAGGGCTTCTTCTCGGCTCAAACGAATCACGTCCTGCACACGGTTTGAAAAATTTCCTTCCATAAAACTCTCATCCAAAGTGATACAAGGGTGAGGGCCTGTTGCCCCCTTACGTAAACTCCCGAATTCACCGCAAAGTTTCCGGCTTCAATATACTACTATTTGAAAGTGCAGTCAAGCAACGAACTCCGTGCACTTTTTTGACGCTCGAACGTCTAAAATAAGGACAGATCAACAACACCGACTCGGGAAATGCGTCATAGAGCTTCTCTTTGACTTTCTTTTCAAAAAAGAGTAAATTAACACGTTCGCCCGCAAAAATTTTTCTCACCAACGCGTGTGACAGAGTGGCATTAGAACAAGCAACCGGCAACGAGAAGAAGCAGCAGGATTTTTTGCGCCAGAATGGTGAAATTCCCCGCCACATCGCAATTATTATGGATGGGAATGGGCGTTGGGCAAAGCGGCGCGGTTTGCCGCGCATCGCCGGACACCATGAAGGCGTGAACTCTGTGCGCGACATCGTTGAAGCGTGCGGTC
>CAYJSZ010000117.1:0-7000 GCA_964372545.1 uncultured Ignavibacteriaceae bacterium | reverse complement strand
GGCAGGCGGGGATGGGGTCTCGCCCGTCAGTAGCTGTCAAGTTAAAACTACAAGATTACTTTGTGGGAACGGCACTAGATGGAAAGTGAGGAAATGACAAATGAAGTGCGATCGTTGTGGCGGTGAATATCAAGAAAATGTTGTCTCATACACGATTATGTATGAAGGGAGATTTCACATTGTCGAAGGAGTCCCTGCAAAAGAATGCGACAAGTGCGGTGAAAGACTTTACGCTCCTAAGACGGTGGAGAAGATTCAGACAGCGATTTGGAATCATAAAAAGCCTGCAAGAATAGTGGAAACACCAGTCATAGAGTTTGCATCGATCTGAAAGTCTATTCTTATCTATCATCGAAGGAGGTACAGCGTTGGTTAGAATTCGTTTACGGAGGATCGGAAAAAAGAAATATCCGATCTACAAAATCGTGGCGACGGATATGCGGGCACCCCGCAACGGCGCATACATCGAAGCGTTGGGCAATTACGATCCCAATCTCGGCACGCAACTCAGCGGCGTGAAAGAAGAGCGAGTCTATCACTGGCTGGCGAAAGGCGCGCAGCCGTCGGATACCGTGCGATCGTTGTTCCGGCGGTCCGGCCTTTGGCTGCGCTGGACGTTGAAGAAGAATGGGAACGATGAAGCGACGACGCAAAGAGTCGTAGAGCGCTGGCAAATGCAGCAAGCCGACCGGGCGACGCGCGATGCAGACCGCAAGGTTCGCAGCGCCGAAAAGAAAAAGAAAGCCGCATCGGCAGCAGCTCCGGCACAAGAGCAGGCACCCGCGCAGCCCGCACAGTAGTTCGTCGAAGTGTGTTGCCGAAATTGTCCTTCAGCAAGACAAACGAGTGTTCGACAATTCCAACGTCATCAGAGATCGGCTGATGCGTTGGTCCTATCAACGGAAGCGTTCATCGATCGTCCAGGGCAGTCCCGTTTGCCAAGGTAAACGGGACAGGAGAAGTTGCCAAGCAGTGGTACGCTTGAGCCCTCGGGCAGGTTCCGCACAAAGCGGACAAGGAGGGTGATATGAAGGAATTTGTCGAGTTCATTGCGAAACATCTTGTTGATCAGCCGGACCAGGTTGTGGTCGAGCAGGAGGAGAAGGAAGAAGGGAAGGTCGTTTTCAAACTGAAAGTGGCGGAGAAGGATGTCGGCAAAATTATTGGTCGGAGCGGCAGAACGGCCGGCGCGTTCCGGGTACTGTTGAGAGCGGTCGCAGCGAAGGAAGGCAGGCGCGCAATTCTTGAGGTTGCCGACTGACCCAACAACCATCCCACAACATTCATTCCGCGGTGAACAAAAAATTGGGGATGATAGCAATCGGACGGATTGCAAAGAGCAATGGTGTCCGAGGTGAAATGAGTGTCAATCCGCTCACGGATGATCTCCAGCGCTTTTCGAAATTAAAAGCGGTGTGGGTAGGTACAGCGGAGGAGACGGCACAGCGCCTTACGGTCGAGGGCTTTCGGTTCCATCGTTCACACGTCATCCTGAAGTTAGGAGGGATTGAAAGTCGGAGCGCCGCAGATGCGTTGAGAGAGAGTTTTGTTTTCGTGGAGGAGACGGCCTCGGTCTCTCCGAAGCAAGGTTCGTACTTCATCCACGACATTGTGGGGATGACCGTAACGACGGAAGGCGGAGAGATTCTCGGTACTGTAGAAGAGGTGTGGCGGATGCCGGCGAATGATGTCTGGGTGGTTCGGCAGAACGGGAAAGAGATTCTCTTGCCGGCAATCAACGAGATTGTCCGAAGCGTTGATCTCACACGACGTGCGATCACGATTCATGCGATGGAGGGATTGATCGAGTGATGCGCATCGATATTCTGACAGGCGTTCCGAAGCTGTTGGAGAGTCCGTTGCAGGAAAGCATGATCTATCGGGCGCAGGAGAAAGGTATCGCGGAAATCGTCGTACATGATTTGCGTCAGTACGCGCACGACAAACACAAAACGATCGACGATGCACCCTACGGCGGCGGCGCGGGGATGGTGCTGAAGCCGGAGCCGGTCTTTGAATGTGTGGAAGCTCTCAAAGGTCGGCGCACGTATGACGAGGTTGTTCTGTTAACGGCAGACGGCGAGTTGTTCAATCAAAAAACCGCGAATGAGCTTTCGCTCAAGAAGAATCTGATGCTCATCGCAGGCCACTACAAAGGGGTGGATGAGCGCGTGCGCCAGATGTTGGTGACAAGAGAAATCTCGGTCGGTGAATATGTCTTAACCGGCGGCGAGCTTGCAGCAGCGGTTCTGGTGGATGCGGTCGTGCGGTTGGTGCCCGGCGTGTTGAATGACAGCGAGTCTGCGCTCGATGACTCGTTTCAAGACGGATTGCTGGGGGCGCCGCAATATACGCGGCCCGCAGAATACCGCGGTCTGAAAGTGCCGGACGTTCTTCTGTCAGGCAACCACAAAGAAGTGGCACAATGGCGTCTGGAGCAACAAACAGCACGCACCAAACAACGGCGAAAAGATCTGCTGAAAAACTAAACGGAGAAACCTTCCGAAGGTTTGAAACACTTCGGCTGAGCGCTCACGGCGAAGCCTTCGGAAAGTCATCATAATTCTGGAGTATATATCATGGATAAAATCAAACTAGTCGATGCAACACAAATGCGGAGCGATGTTCCGGCCTTCAAACCGGGGGACACGGTCAACGTGCACGTACGCGTCGTCGAAGGCGATAAGGAACGCATCCAGCAGTTCCAGGGCGTCGTGATCAGCCGGCGCGGATCGGGAATGAATGCGACCTTTACCGTTCGCAAGATCTCCGACGGCGTCGGCGTCGAGCGTATCTTTCCCACACACTCGCCTCGTATCGCCAAGATCGAGAGGGTGAAAGAGGGCAAAGTCCGGCGCGCGAAGCTCTTCTATCTCCGCAAGCTCACGATGAAGGCGGTGCAGCAGAAGACCAGCGGGTAAGGTTGATGAAACCCTTCCTCGCCTTCACGGAGGCGTTGTATCTGAAGCCTCTGCTTTACGGCGTGGATGGGGACGACTCGCCATTTCGGCCGGTGGTGGATTTTCCCGCCGCCATCGCCATGAACATGAGCAAGCCCGCCCGAACGGCGCAGTCGGGCGGGCGCACCAAGCTCGAAGGAGCCGGATGCGCTTTTTTGTCGCCTATCGATTATGCCCGCTACGGCGCAGAGTACTGCATCGTTCCCACCGTTGCAGTTTCCTCCTCTCGGCCGACCGACACCATCGAGCTCTACGTCAAACCGGATATCCGAAACATCAAGACGATGGCTGTGGATATCCGAATCACGTCGGAGATTATCCTCGCCAAAATCATTCTGACAGAGAAGTATCCCTACTCCCAGAATGATGAGGCAAACCTACAAATCGTGCCGATGATGCCGAATCTCGACGCCATGCTCTCCAAAGCCGACGCTGCATTGCTGGTCAACTTCGCGCCGACAACAGAACGACAGCGTGACGTTTTCAAACTCGACCTCATCGAAGAATGGTACGATCTCACGGACCTGCCGTACGTTCACGGATTTTGGGTGGGACGACAGGACGAAATGCTCATCGCCGACGTGCAGCGGCTGATTCGTGCGAAAAAGAATGGCGTGGCTCTTCTTGAAGAGGTGGCTGCACAGGCTGCGAAGGAACGCGGTTTTTCTGCCGAATCTGCCACACAGTACCTTTCTGCATTTTCCTACGATTTCACCGAGCAGCAGTCGGAGAGTCTGCAAGAACTGATGAGCTACGCTTATTACTTTGGTGTTCTCCCCGACATCCCCGAAATTAATTTCTTCGATGTGGAAGACCCTTCGAAGTTGAATTCAAACTAATTTCTCCCCGCTTAACCTCTTCTATTATTATCTGAGGTGGGACAGGCCTGCTCGCCGCTGCACCTGCTTGTCCCGCTTTCTGCCTGCCCGCCACACACATGCTCTTACATTGGCAGGCGGGGATTCCGCCTCACAAGCGGGATTCCAAGAAGCGGGACCGGATGTTCAGCAGGCGAGCATTTGGCAAAGCCATCTCCCGAAGGGATGGAGTTTGTGTGAAAAGTGTCATTCCGACGACCGAAGGGAGGAGGAATCTCGTTTCTTGAAATGAAATGCGAGATTCCTCGCTACACCCGGAATGACATTTTGGGTTTTTACACAGGCTCGATCACGTTGTGACCTTTGGGACCTGCCTGTCGACCTTGTCAGACAGAAATGCCCGCCTGCCCGCCAGACTGCTGTCGGGCTGGCCGGTCGGGCAGCTCTCACCTACTCTTTAAACAGAATCTCGTTGAGATTACAATTTTTTTTGGTACATTGATGGCAACTTTGCAGCCACCATGTTGAAGTCCCTCTATATTAAGAACTACGCACTCATCGAAGAAATCCACGTTGAATTCGGCAGCGGACTGAACATCATCACGGGCGAAACCGGCGCCGGCAAATCGATTCTGATCGATGCGCTCAGCCTGATCTTGGGCGAACGTGCAGCGACGGAAGTAATTCGCAGAGGCGAAGAGAGAGCGATCGTGGAGGGGATCTTCGGAGTTTCTGAACACAAACAGTTGAAAGCGTTGCTCGCGGCGAACGAAATCGATGTGTCTGATGAACTGATTCTCCGGCGGGAGGTTTCTGCGAAAGGGCAAAGCCGTTGCTTTGTGAACGACTCGCCGACACAACTGAGTTTCATGAAGGAAGTCGGGGATCTGCTCGTCGACCTGCACGGTCAGCACGAGCATCAGTCGCTGTTGCGGACGGAGACGCACATCGATCTGCTGGACGATTTTGGTGGACTCGCCGGACTAGTGAAAGAGTATCGCGAGGCGTACGACGTGCTCAGGCGGCTCTTTCAGGAGTTGGATGAGCTCGCGCATAAAGAGCGGCAGCTCAACGAGAAGCGGGATCTTTACGAGTTTCAGATCAAAGAAATCGACGCTGTTTCGCCCCAGCCGGGCGAAGAGGAAGGCCTGGAAGCAGAATTGAAGATTCTTGAAAACGCGGAGAAGCTGTTTGAGACAACCTCTCGATTGTACCAAACGCTTTACGAAGGAGAGCAGGGCCCCCTAAGTCCGGAGAACGCAGTTGGGCAGGCATTGTACGACCGGCTTGTTCTCGTGCGAAACCAACTCGAGGATTTGGCGGAGATCGACCGAGCGTTCGAGGAAGCAAAAAAAGAATGTGCTTCAGCCGTCGCCGTTATCTCGGAGCTAACGAAGTTCATCCAGAGCTATAACTCGAAGATCGAGTTCAATCCCGAGCGGTTGGAGCAGATTCGTGAGCGGCTCGGACAGTTATCGCTTCTGAAGAAAAAATATGGCGGCTCGGTTGATACGATTCTTCATCATCGGGAAAAGATCGGGATGGAGTTCGAGCTTGCCGAGAACTTCGAGGCGGAAATTCGCAAGCTGAATGAGCGAATCGACAGGGCCCGAAAAGAGTGTTCAGACATTGCGCTGCGCCTTTCGACCAAGCGGCAAGAGCTGGTCGGGAAAATCAACAGGTCCGTTATTGCCGAATTGGCAAGGTTGGGAATAGCGAATGCGAGGTTCGACGTTGTCATTAAGAACGATCCCGTCGGCAAGGAAAACGGAGAAGACGCGAGACGACAAGCCAGCCCGACAAAGCCGTTCCGGCGGGCGTTTGTCAAGCTCGGGCGTGAGTTTTACGAAGCAACTCCGAAGGGAATCGATTTCGTCGAGTTTTACATTTCGACCAACGTTGGCGAGGAACCAAAGCCGCTCGCCAAAGTCGCTTCCGGTGGAGAAATCTCGCGCATCATGTTGGCGCTGAAAACAATTCTTGCGAAATCGGAGCGACTGCCGCTGCTCATCTTTGATGAAATCGACGTCGGCGTGAGCGGTCGCATCGCACGGGCGGTCGGCAAAAGCTTGAAAACGCTCTCGCAGTTTCACCAGGTTATTGCGATCACGCATTTGCCGCAGATCGCCGGACTTGCGGATCAGCATTACGTCGTCGAAAAGATCGAAGACAAGAAGCGCACCACCACTCGCATCCGTCGGTTGGACGATGAAGGGCGCGTCGAAGAAGTCGCGAAACTCATGAGCGGCACGGAAGTCACGGAGGCCGGGTTGGAAGGCGCGAGAGAGTTGATGGGGTTAAGGTAACGTTGATAACGGAGACGATGGTGGCGTAGTTTGACGAGTCATGGCATGATAGCGTAACGAACAGAAAGCAACGAATGCCAAACCTCTATCTCATTGGAGGCCCGAACGGGGCTGGCAAGACAACGGTTGCGTTTGAGGTCTTTCCCCAAATCATAAAGTCCAATGAGTTCGTAAACGCCGATTTCATCTCGAAGGGTCTCTCAGCGTTTAACACCGAATCCGTTGCAATGACTGCCGGTAGGCTGATGTTAAGACGCCTCCACGACCTGAGGTCTTGGAAAAAGGATTTTGCGTTTGAAAGTACACTTGCTTCAAGATCGTTTGTCCCCTTTTTGAAAGAGTGCAAATCAGAGGGTTATGATATCACGGTGATGTACATTTGGATTGAGAGTCCCGAAATCGCCGTGGAGCGTGTTCGCAAAAGAGTGCAAGAAGGTGGACATAGTATTCCCGATGCCGTCGTAAGACGACGATTCGACCGGAGTGTTTCGAATCTGGTAAACCTCTATATCCCGCTTGCCGACAAGTGGAAGATTTATGATAATACCTATGCAGAACCGCGACTGATTGCCACTAAAGAATCGGGTGAGCCAAAGGTAGTATTACAACACAGAATGGATAGAATCATGAGCTACAAAGTTCAAGAACCACAGGTGGAGTATATAGCGGATGCGGTCGATCTAGCCGTCAAGTCCGCTATCGCGAAAGAACTAGAGCGCAAACGAAAGCTCGGCTTACCAATTGTGTTTGGGAAAGACGGGAAAGTTATCGTAATGGTCGGCGACAACGTAATCGAGGAGAGACCGTATAGCCAGCAAGCGAACGAAGAGGACACACCCGTTGCCCTGCAGACCACAAAAGCGGCGCGGAAGTGACCGAAGCGGGGTTGGAAGGCGCAAGAGAGTTGATGGGGTTG
>CAYJSZ010000116.1:0-7093 GCA_964372545.1 uncultured Ignavibacteriaceae bacterium | reverse complement strand
AATAAAAGAGGGGGTCTCAAAAACACAAGATTATTTATTTGAACCGGCACTAGCTCTTCGGGAAGAACCAGAGCCACAAGGGCACGAGGTGCCGAAATTAATCAATTCTTTACCTTGTGTCTTCGGGTGTTCGTGACTGAATTGTTGACCGGAGCGGTTTATCGATGCAGATTATCAAGACTGTCAACGAGATGCAGGGAATGTCGGAGCGCGTTCGTTTGAGCGGAAAGCGCGTTGGTGTCGTTCCAACCATGGGCTATCTGCATACGGGGCATGCGAGTCTCATCGAGAACGCTCGAGAGCTCGCCGATGTTGTCATCACCACAGTCTTTGTGAACCCCCCGCAATTTGGTCCGGGAGAAGATTTTGGACGGTACCCGCGCGATTTCGAGCGCGACCATTCTCTCGCCGCTCAAGCCGGTTCGGATATTATTTTCTATCCCGACGTCCGCGAAATGTATCCGGAAGCATACGGGACCTACGTTGAGGTCGAGGGGGTTTCGAAAATCCTGGAAGGAAGATCTCGCCCGACGCATTTTCGCGGTGTCACGACGGTGGTAATTAAGCTGTTGAACATCACCAAGCCGCATGTTGCCGTGTTCGGTCAGAAAGACGCGCAGCAGGCGTTCATCGTTCAGAAGATGGTCCGCGAACTGAACCTCGACGTTCAAGTTGTGGTCGCACCGATAGTCCGTGAGCCGGATGGACTCGCCATGAGTTCCCGTAACGTCTATCTGAACGAGACTGAACGAAAAAACGCGAGGGTCTTGTGCAAATCTCTTCTCCACGCACAGACCCGGATTCGGGGTGGCGAGCGTTCGGCCACCGCTCTTCGGTCTGAAATCGAAAGCATGATCGCCGGCGTCAACCCAACGCAGATCGACTATGTCGCGTTCGTTCGGCCCGATCATTTCCAGGAAACTGACCGAATCGAGCCTCCGTCGGTTCTCGTGTTGTTGGCAGTTCGCTTTGGTTCGACACGTCTCATCGATAACATGCTCATGACAGTCCCATTGTAGGAAGGAACAGAACGGGTGCCCGTATCGTCCAACAAGAACAACGGCGTTGCGACGCTCATCATGGCGGCCGGCAAAGGGACGCGCATGAATGAGCCGGACAGGGCAAAGGTCATGTTCGAGCTGTCGGGCAAGCCGATGATTCATTATGTGGCAGACCTCGCCGTCGCGTTGGGGGCCGGAAAAATCATTGTGATCGTCGGTTTTCAACGCGAGATCGTCATGGCGTATCTACGGAAAACCCACCCGGCCGTCGAGTTCGTCGTTCAGGAGCCTCAGCTCGGTACCGGCCACGCCGTGATGCAAGCGGAGCCTGCGTTGAAAGATTTTTCAGGAGATCTTCTCGTTCTTTCCGGCGACGTTCCGCTGCTGAAAAAGGAAACCATCGGGGAAATGGCACGGCTCCATGCCTCAACAGGTGCCGCTGCAACGATTCTCACTGCGGATCTCGACGATCCCGCAGGCTATGGTCGCGTCATACGCCACGCAGACGGTTCGGTCGAAAAGATCGTTGAACAGCGAGATGCATCGCAGGCCGAGCTCTTGGTGAAGGAAATGAATTCCGGAATTTATTTGTTTCAGAAAGAGAAGCTCTTCGACGGTTTGAACCATATTGCGCCGCACAACGTGCAGAATGAGTATTATTTGACGGATGTATTCGAATACTTCTGGAAGCATCAGTGGACGGCGGCGGCGTTCAAGGCTCCCCATATCGAGGAAATACAGGGAGTGAACACGCGCGACCAACTGGAACAAGCCCGGCGAATTCTTGAATCAAGGTTCGTGTCAGTCAAGTAAGAAGTCTTGACAATCAACCGAGTTTTAAGTACCATCAGAGAGAAGCTCTGGACATTATACCCGAGGAGGGACGTGTGATGAAAAAAGTTGTGGCAGCGAGTCTTCTCAGTTTATCACTGGCCTGTTCTGTTGCGGTCGCCCAGCTGAAGTCCAAGGTGGATACGCCTGCCCCGGTCAGTGAATCGCTCTTGAAGCAGGGCGCATCCGATCTGTGGTTTGGTCTGTTCGACCCGAGCAAACTCACCATGCGGCATAGCTACTCTCTCATGTATACCAGCTTCGGTGGACAGGGACTTTCTCTGGGGACGTACACGAACAGTTTGATGTACAGATTCTCGGATGCGCTTGACCTTCAGACCGATGTCAGTTTGATGCATTCACCCTTCAGCACGTTCGGGAGCAAGAATGATTTCAGCGGAATCTTTTTGAGCCGCGCGCAACTGAACTACCGACCGACCGATAACATGTGGCTCCAGATTCAATATCGCCAGGTGCCGCCGATGTACTGGTTGGGGGGATACCGTAATCCGAACTACTTCTACGGGATTGAGCGTTACGAGGACCAACGCTGAGTGGTTCGTCGTTGAGAACGACAGATTTTCCAACCGAGCAGCCGCCGTTGCAAAAGCGAGTCTGCTCGGTTGTTTTTTCAGGAAGAACACAGGTTGATGTTGCTGAAGGATTAACCGTTTCATGAAGGACCCGTCAACGGAAGCACGTACAGCTCCTCAACAGCCGCCCGGTCAGAATCAACCAGCTTCTTCACGTCCAGTCTGGAAGCGTTTTCTTTCTCTTGTCTTCATCCCGCCCATTGTCGTGCTCCTGTATTTCGTTGCACAGGATCTCTTCCGCGCGTCGGGTGAGCCGGAAATAACCACCGCTGGGAGGGTGCATGCGATTCAGCTTGATGTGCTGAACGGATCCGGCCAGCCGAAGCTCGCGCAACGCATGACGGACTTTCTCCGCGCACGAGGATTCGACGTAGTGGAAATGGGGAATTACAGATCCAACGATGTAGAGGCGACGCTCGTGCTAGACCGCGCCGGTAATATGGATGCGGCGAAGCAGGTCGCAATGGCGCTCGGTGTGTCGGCCGAAAGGGTGCGGCAACAGATCGACAAGTCCCTGTATCTCGATGTTTCTGTCGTCATTGGTAAAGACTATTCGCGTCTCAAAGCGTTTCAATAACAACGGAGTACATACTTGATAACACGAACTCTCGCACGGAAAATCGTTGGGCAGGCTCTGGTCAAGAAAGCGTCGGACGTCCTCATCATGGACTTGCGCAAGCTGCAAGCGCCGGCAGATTTTTTTGTAGTCTGTTCGGCGGGCTCTGACACGCACGTCAAAGCAGTTGCCGATGGCATCCGCGATGGACTCGAGAGTGCCGGAATTCCCGTGTGGCATGAAGAAGGCTACCAATCTCTTCAATGGGTACTGCTGGATTATGTGGACGTTGTCGTGCATGTGTTTCATCGAGAAACTCGGAGTTTCTACAATATCGAGCGGCTCTGGAACGACGCCAAGTTCGAACGGGCAGAGGACTCGCCGGAGGGAGTGCGGTTGAGAAAAATGGAATTGGGGAAACAGAAGCGCGCAGTGAAGACCAAATCCTCTGCTCGGTTAGCCGGATAAACAGAAGAACGACTTTCGAACCCCTGAAGAGCTTCGAATGAAAAAGTACCTCACCGAAAAAGTAACCGCAGCACTTGCCTCGCTGAATTACCTCAACGGCGCACAGCTCACCTTTGAGAAGCCCAAGCTTGAAGCGCACGGTGACATCACGACGAATGTCGCCATGACGCTGGCGAAGTCGCTGGGAAAGAACCCGCGTGCCATCGCACAACAAATTGTTGCCGCTCTGACGCTTGAGCCGGACTACATTTCCCAGGTCGAAATCGCCGGCCCGGGCTTCATCAACTTCAGGGTTACCGACCGATTCTTCACAAGCCGACTGAGCTCTGTCCTTCAGCAGGCAGAAGCATTCGGCAGATCCGACATCGGCAGGGGAAAGAAAACGCAAGTCGAGTTCGTCAGCGCCAATCCCACCGGGCCGCTCAGCGTCGGTCACGGCCGGCAAGCTGCGATCGGAGATACGATTGCGAATCTCCTGCGATGGACCGGCCATGACGTCACGCGAGAGTACTACTTCAACAACGCAGGCCGGCAAATGCGGATGCTGGCGGAGTCCACGTACGCTCGATATCAGCAGTTGTTCGACGCAGATTATGGCTTTCCGGAGGACGGCTATCAGGGCGAGTACATCAAAGAGATCGCTGAAGCTCTCCGAGCGGAACGCGGCGACGCCCTTCGAGCGATGGAGAAGGAAGCTGCGCTTTCGCTGTGCAAGAGCTTTTCCGAGCAGCGATTGTTCGAGGAAATCAAGAAAGTCCTCGGTCGCATGGGCGTCGTGTTTGACATGTTCTACAATGAAGATTCGCTGTACAGGGAGGGGAAGATTCAGGAAGTCATTGAGGAACTTCGTGCCAGGGGATTAGCGTACGATAAAGACGGAGCGGTTTGGTTTAAGGCGACCGAGTTTGGAGCCGATCAGGATCGCGTGATCGTGAAGAGCAGCGGCGAGCCGACCTATCGCCTGCCGGATATCGCCTATCACCGCGAGAAGTTCAAGCGCGGCTTCGAGCTGATTGTCGATGTTTTCGGCGCGGATCATATTGCCACGTTCCCCGATGTGCTCTCAGGAGTAAAAGCGCTTGGCTATGATGCCGAGAAGGTCAAAGTCGTGATCCATCAGTTTGTCACGCTGATGCGGGACGGGCAGCAGGTGAAAATGTCCAAGCGGACGGCGAACTTTGTGACGCTCGGCGAGCTGCTGGATTGGGTCGGCCCTGATGCAACGCGGTTTTTCTTCATCATGCGCTCGGTTTCCAGCCACCTTGAATTCGACATTAACCTTGCGAAAGAGCAGTCTGAAAATAATCCGGTGTACTACCTTCAGTATGCACATGCTCGTATAGCGAGCATCCTACGTTTTGCAGAGGGACAGGGAGTGTTGCCGACGCATCAGGACTTCGACAACATCGACTTCGCGCTCCTCAAAGAACCGGCGGAAGTAGACCTTATCAAGTTGCTGCTCGAATTTCCCGACAGCGTTGAGATGACCTGCATGAGTTTCGAGCCCCACCGACTCGCCAACTATTTGCGCGATGTTGCAACCGCCTTCCACAAATTCTACCATGAACATCGCGTGGTGATTGAGGACAGGAATCTTTCGACGGCTCGTCTTGCTCTCTGTTCAGCCACGAACACGGTTCTCGCCAACGGCTTCAAGATTTTGGGCATTTCTGCGCCCGAACGGATGTGAAAATCAAATTGACTCTGGACGATATTTTTCGTAGGTTTGTAACAACCTAAACAGCGCATCGAGGTCTCAACTCCTACCTTATTGTTACCGCACTAGTGGATCGTTCTCCTGACCAATTTCCGGTCAAATGCTTCTAGCTGTTTGCTTCCTCTTGAGATTTCAAAAAGTAAAACAAAATGACAGTCGCTTGCTCCACGGCAAAGCGAGCCAGCTCTTGATCTGTTACTGCCGTTGGTTTTTGGCTCAATCTTTTGTACTTTGTTGCGATTCAAGGAGAAAGAATTGCACTTCAAGACCGGTCCCATTCATGATGTGATGGTCAAAGACCTTTCAAAGCGCACAGACCAACGCGGCTGGTTAGTCGAATTGTTCCGTGAAGACGAGATCGAGCGTCAGTTCTTGCCTGTCATGTCGTATATTTCTGAGACGAAGCCCGGCATCGCGCGTGGGCCACACGAGCATCGAGACCAGGCGGACCTTTTTTGCTTTCTCGGGCCGTCGACGTTCCGGGTCTTTCTGTGGGATGCACGGAAAGATTCCCCAACGTTGGGCAGCAGAATGGTCTTCGATGCGGGCGAGGATGAACCGAAGTCGGTTATCGTTCCAGCCGGCGTTGTTCACGCATACAAGAATATCGGGACTGTACCGGGCTGGGTCGTCAATCTCCCGAACAAGCTCTACGCGGGCAACGGCCGAAAAGAGCCGGTGGACGAAATTCGCCACGAGAGCGACCCCAAGACTGCTTATACATTGGATGAGTATCGATGAACCTTCTTATCACCGGCGGTGCTGGATTCATCGGCAGCAACTTGGTTCGCTACATGCTGCAGAAGCATCCGGACTACATTGTCGTCAATGTCGATAAACTAACGTACGCAGGGAATCTGGAGAATCTCGAGGACTGCGAGCAGAATCGGCAGTACCGTTTTCTGCGCGGCGATATCGCCGACGGCGTATTCATGAAGTCGGTCTTCGGTGAAGACGAGTTCGACGCCGTCATCAACTGCGCGGCTGAATCGCACGTAGACCGAAGCATCATGGGCGCGTCGGAGTTTGTGCGGACGAATGTCGTCGGAACGAACGTGCTGCTGGAGCTCGCGAAAGAATTCCCGCTGAAAAAATTTGTGCAAATCTCCACGGATGAAGTCTACGGTTCTCTGGGACCAACGGCCGAGTTTACCGAAGAGACTCCGCTGCATCCGAACAGTCCCTATTCTGCCAGTAAAGCGGCGGCGGATCTGTTGGCGTTATCGTATCACCATACATTCGGCATCCCCGTTGTTGTTACGCGCTGCTCGAACAACTACGGGCCGTACCAATTTCCAGAAAAACTCATTCCGCTCATGATTGCCAACGCACTCCAGAACAAACCCTTGCCGGTGTACGGCGATGGCTTGAACGTGAGAGATTGGATTTATGTGGAAGACCATTGCGAGGCGATCGACCTTGTTTTGCAGAATGGCAGGGCGGGAGAGGTGTACAACATCGGAGGGAATAGCGAGAGGACGAACATCGACGTCGTCCGGCAGATCCTTCGACATCTCCAAAAGCCGGGGTCGCTCATCGGCTTCGTGAAGGACCGGCCGGGACACGACCGGCGTTACGCGATCGATTTCTCGAAGTTACGGAAGGAATTAGGCTGGCAGCCGCGACGAACGTTCGAGAAGGGATTGTCCGAGACGATAGACTGGTATCTCGAGCATCAATCCTGGTGGAAGAGAATCATCAGCGGGGAGTATCAAGAGTACTATAAGAAGATGTATGAGGAGAGGTAGTGTGGAGTGATGCCTGCCCGCCACTCACAAGACGTATTGAGGCAGGCGGGGAAGAGTGGAGTAATGGAATGATGGGTATGAGTGAAATAGCCGCTCACCAATTAACCAATTCACCCCGTGAGATGTAATTTACAAAGTTCCGAAAGTGTTAGTTTGAGGATATCTCACGGGGTAAACCA
>CAYJSZ010000115.1:0-7196 GCA_964372545.1 uncultured Ignavibacteriaceae bacterium | reverse complement strand
GAAAAAGACCATACCAAGCTGCCGTGGAAAGACTTGGGCGTCGACATTGTCATCGAGTCGACCGGTCTTAAGCATTTCACTGATGGCGAAGCGGCGCGAGATCATCTCAAAAACGGCGCCCGGAAAGTCATCATCAGCGCGCCGGCCAAAACGCCCGATGTCACCATCGTGCTCGGTGTCAATGATGAAATGTATGACCCCGCGAAGCATCATGTCATTTCGAACGCGTCCTGCACAACGAACTGCCTTGCACCGGTCGCAAAAGTGCTGCTGCAAAAATTCGGAATTGTGCGTGGTTTGATGACGACGATTCATTCCTACACGAACGACCAGAAGCTGCTGGATTTGCCGCACTCCGACCTCCGACGCGCTCGCGCCGCAGCGTTGAATATGATTCCGACCTCGACGGGCGCTGCGAAAGCGATCGGGTTGGTTATTCCGGAGCTGAAAGGCAAGATGGACGGCACCGCGGTTCGTGTTCCCACCCCGAATGTCTCTCTGGTCGACCTCGTGATTGAAGCCGAGAAGTCGGCGACTAAAGATGAGGTCAACGCTGCATTTAAGGAAGCGGCCGCGGGACCGATGGGGAAATATCTTGAATACTCCGAGGCCCCGCTGGTCTCCAGCGATTTCAAAGGCAATCCGCACTCTGCCATCGTTGACGGTCCGCTGACGTTCGCGATCGGAACGCTGATTAAAGTGCTCGCGTGGTACGATAACGAGTGGGGCTATTCGAACCGCGTGATCGATATGACGAAAAAAATCGCGTAGATAGTCGATCAAATTGACGCGAACATCCTTCGAAACTGCAGGGCTGAGGATTCTTGCTGCTCTCAGCCCTTTTTGTTCTTAGAAAGCATAACCGTGAAGAAACTGACGATCGATGACGTTCAGCTCGACGGCAAACGGGTGCTGGTGCGTGTCGACTTCAACGTTCCGATGGACGTCCATCAAAACATAACCGACGACACGCGTATTGTGGAATCACTTCCAACGATCAAACAGATTCTGGGCAGCGGCGGACGGGCGATCCTGATGAGCCATCTCGGTCGACCCAAAGGCGAGCCGAAGCCGGAATTCAGTCTACGGCCCGCTGCTGAACATCTTTCAAAACTTCTCGGTCAGCCGGTTACACTCGCTCCCGATTGCATCGGCGACGCCGTGCGCACGATGGTGGACAGCATGAAGAACGGCGAGTGTCTGATGCTGGAGAATTTGCGATTTCACAACGAGGAAGAAGCAAACGACCCCGAGTTTGCCAAACAATTGGCAAGCTTGGGAGATATCTATGTAAACGACGCGTTTGGAACAGCGCACCGAGCCCATGCGTCCACTGAAGGAGTAACGAAGTTCATCGGCACATCAGCGGCGGGATATTTGATGCAGAAGGAGTTAGAGTATCTCGGCAAAGCGGTCGGCAATCCGGCGCGGCCGTATGTTGCGATTCTCGGCGGCTCAAAAATCTCCGGCAAGATCGACGTCATACAGAATCTGATGGGCAAAGTCGATGCACTGCTCATTGGTGGGGGGATGATGTTCACCTTCTACAAAGCGCAAGGACTGGAAATCGGCGATTCGCTGCTGGAAGCCGACAGGGTTGACCTCGCAAAGCAAATTCTTGCCGATGCAGCAAAGCGGAACGTCCGGCTTCTCCTGCCCGTTGATTGTGTAGTCGCCGACAAAGTCGACAATGACGCAACGACGAACGTGGTGAGCGTCAAGGCCATTTCCATCGGCTGGAAAGGCCTTGATATCGGTCCGGAAACCGTAAGAATGTTTTCAGAGGAAATTCAGAAGGCAAAAACGGTTGTCTGGAACGGCCCGATGGGAGTGTTCGAGGTTGAAAAGTTCGCGGCAGGGACCAACGTGATCGCTCGCTCTCTTGCCGATGCAACGAAGAAGGGAACAGTAACTATCGTTGGCGGCGGAGATTCGGCGGCAGCTATAGCTCAAGCAGGATTACAAAAAGCGGTCTCGCATGTCTCAACCGGCGGCGGTGCATCGCTCGAGTTCTTGGAGGGAAAGGTGCTTCCGGGCGTTGCAGCATTAACGGATAAAAAATAGTTTTGAGTTCCGAGTTTTTAGTCTCGAGTTAATTGTTTTTTCAATCGTCAATCCCTGCCCGCCGAAATGGAGACTTAAAGTGGGCAGGCGGGGAGAACCGTAAATCGACAATCGTTCAATGTCTAATTACTATCGACCATCGATGTTCGGGGGCTTTTCGTTCTTTCCTCCCGTGATCAAGATACTGATGATCCTCAACGGCTTGGTGTTTCTTACCGTGGAGATTCTCGGGCAATTCACGATCAACGGCTATTCTGTCTACGAGTTCTTTCATTATTACTTCGGCTTGATGCCAATCGGGTACGGTTTCTATCCCTGGCAGCTTATCACGTATCAATTTATGCACGCCGGCTTCATGCATCTCTTCTTCAACATGGTCTTTGGCCTGTGGATGTTCGGGATGGAGATCGAGCACATCTGGGGCTCGCGCAAGTTTCTCTATTTTTACTTGATGTGCGGCGTCGTGGCCGGTTTGTTCCAGCTCGCCCTCGCTCCGATTCTGGAGCCTTCGCAAGGCATTGCACCTACGGTCGGCGCATCCGGGGCGATCTACGGAGTGTTGCTCGCGTTCGGGATGCTGTTCCCGGATCGCTACATCTACCTGTATTTTTTCGTTCCTGTCAAGGCAAAGTACTTCATCGGTGGTTTGATTATCATTGGCGTGCTCGCGATCGGCGGCGCAGGGAACGTTGCAAACCTCGCACACCTTGGCGGCGCCCTGGCCGGGTATCTCTATATCTTGTACGACCGCAGGCGACTACCGTTTGCAGGAGTGTTTGAACGATGGCGTGGGAAGATGGAACAGCATGCAGCGGAACAACAGGGGGACAAGGAAGTGGTGGAAGCAAAGTTCTTCGATATCCGCGAGGCGCAGCAAAAAGATGAAAAGCGAACGACGCAGCAGAGAATTGATGAGATTCTGGATAAGATCAGCAGAAGCGGTTACCAGAATTTGACGGACGAGGAAAAGAAGATTCTCTTCGAGGCAAGCAAGAAGTTGAATTGACGGCGGGCGAATTATTTTGTATCTTGAACACGCAATGGAAATTCTCGTACCGGAAATAAAGATTAACGACTGGCGGCCGCATCCGACGTACAAAGTGAGCAAGCGTCGGAAGACGCGGCAAGTCAATGTCGGCGGTGTCAAGATCGGCGGCGATGCACCGATTTCCGTGCAGACGATGACGAAGACGAAGACGGACGACGTTGACGGCACGGTCGGACAGATCAGCGCAGCAGCGGAAGCAGGCTGCGATATTGTGCGCGTCACGGTCAACGACAAAGAAGCCGCCGAAGCGATGAAGGAGATCGTGCGTCGGTCTCCGCTGCCGATTGTCGCAGACATCCACTTTAATCATATCTTCGCGCTGAAAGCAGTTGAAGCCGGTGTAGCCAAAGTCCGCATCAATCCGGGCAACATTGGCGCGAAGGATCGTATACGGCAAGTCTTAACTGCCGCGAAAGATCGAGGTATCCCGATTCGCATCGGTGTCAATTCCGGCTCGCTCGAAGAAGACATCCTCGAAAAGCATGGCTATCCCACCCCCGAGGCGCTCTACGAAAGCGCAATGCGGCACGCGGGAATTTGTGAAGAGTTTGACTTCCACGACGTCGTTATTTCCGTAAAGTCCACCGATGTAAAGCTCATGATCGAAGCCTACCGGCTCGTCGCGCAGCGGACGGATATTCCTCTGCATCTCGGTGTCACCGAAGCCGGTACAACACGCGTCGGAACGATTAAATCGTCCGTCGGGATTGGAACGCTCCTGGCTGAGGGAATCGGCGATACTATCCGCGTCTCGCTCACGGACGATCCCGTCAAAGAAGTCGAGGTTGGCAAAGAGATTCTCCGCTCGCTTAGTCTCGCTTCCCGCAACATCGAATTAATTGCCTGTCCAACCTGTGGCCGACTCGAGGTAGACCTTTTTGGCATCATGCATCAGCTTGAAGAAAAGTTGGTGGGAATGAAGAAGTCGGTCAAAATTGCGGTGCTGGGTTGTGTGGTGAACGGTCCGGGCGAGGCGAGCGAGGCGGACATCGGCATTGCGGCCGGAAAAGGCGTGGCGATTCTCTATCGCAAGGGCGAGGTCGTCAAGCGAGTCAAAGACGAAGACATTGTAAGCACCGTGTTGGAAGAGGTCGAACGGTTTCAGCCGGAGACATAGCTTCGCGGGAGTTGAGTTCTTGTTCTATGGCTGGCGGAGAGAGTACTCTTCGCCTGTTCTGTTTCTCTGCAGGATGGAACCTTGCCTTTCACATCTTCCTTCTCTACATTCTCGCATCTCTTTCTGTGGGATTGTTGTGAATCTCGAAAGCATCCGCGAGTATTGTCTCAACAAGCCGGCCAAGATTACCGAAGAATTTCCGTTTGACGATGAAGTACTGGTCTTCAAAGTCTATGGAAAGATCTTCCTGCTGACGAACATCAACGAGCGTCCGCTCTCTGTGAATCTCAAATGCGACCCGGAGCAGGCGGTTGAATGGCGTGAGCGGTACGGGGCGGTGCAACCGGGCTATCACATGAACAAGAAGCACTGGAATACGGTGACGCTCGACGGAAGCGTTCCGCGACGAGAACTCTTCGAAATGATTGACCATTCGTTTGAACAAGTCGTAAAGGGGTTGAAGCAATCCGATCGGAAAAAACTGGTAAGAAGAATGAACAAAAACGTCCAACGGTCTATAAAAAAAGAGGAATAGTTATGAGAAAGCTTGCAGCGTTTGTTGTTCTCTCGTTGTCTGTACCCGGTTTTCTTGCCGCTCAAGAACATGACCATTCTGCTCACGCTGCGATGGAGGCGAAGGAGATGCCTGCTGTGCAACAGCAGATGGATGATAAGTTACCGCCAGGCGAAGAGACGGCGAAAGCGGCGCTGGAAAAATCGCCACGACACGGCGAGTTTATGGACATCAAGTATGAAGGGAGCCAGTATCCGATTCGGACTTGGATCGTCTATCCCGAGCGGAATGAGAAAGCGCCGGTGGTGATTGTGATTCACGAGATTTTCGGCCTCTCGGATTGGATTCGCGCCGTTGCAGACCAACTGGCGAAAGAGGGTTTTATCGCCGTTGCGCCGGATCTGATTTCAGGTATGGGCCCCAACGGAGGTGGAACAGAATCTGCAGCAACCCGGGATGATGTCGTAAGGATGATTCGCGGGCTTTCAGCCGAAGAGACTTACCTACGTCTCAATGCGGTGCGAGCACATGCGGTCAAATTACCTGCTGCAAACGGTAAAAGCGCGACGGTCGGCTACTGTTGGGGTGGGACGCGCAGTTTTGGCTATACGTCTGCCCAGCCGGAGTTGAATGCCGCGGTCGTTTATTACGGCACATCGCCGGACTCAACGGAACTGACAAAGATCAAGGCACCGGTGCTGGGGCTGTACGGCGGCGACGATGCGCGCGTCAACGCAACCATCGAGCCTGCTGCCGCTCAGTTGAAGAAGATGAAGAGAGTGTATGAGTACGAGATTTATGAAGGGGCTGGCCACGGCTTTCTGCGCGCCCAAACCGGCCGCGAGGGAGCGAACATGCGTGCGACACAACAAGCCTGGCCGAGGACGATTGAGTTCTTGAAAAAAAACTTAGAATCAAAGTAGCTATTTTTAAGGCGAGATGAACGCAAGGGGGAGCTAACCCACGACTTCAGTCGTGGGTTGCGGAAAAGAAATGGGATAAAAAACCGTTTCAACGGTTTCAGTAGGAAGGAGAAGTGTAAATGCCACACTCATTGGTAAAAGTTTACGTTCACTTTGTTTGGAACACTAAATACCATGAGAGGATTCTTCTTGGTGACACGCGCCAAAGAGTTAAAGAGCATATACAGTACTATGCTGAAGAAAACGGCATAGCCCTCGAGGCATTGAACGTACAGCCTGAGCATGTTCACCTGTTGATGTGGCTTGGCAGAGACCAGAAGATTGAGGACATCGCAAAACTGTTGAAAGGGGAATCATCACACTGGATCAATCACAACGATCTTGTCAAGCAGAAGTTCGCGTGGCAAACCGGCTACGCAGCGTTTTCAGTCAGTTATCAGACTCTTGAAACTGTAAAGTCGTATATTCATGGTCAGGACGAACATCATCGCCTCAAGACCTTTATCGAAGAATACCAGGACATGTTACTGAAGAGTGGGTATTCGGATACGGAAATATCCGAGTTGCTTCATTTAGGAAACCGATAAATCGGTTTCTCACTTTTGCTTTTAATTTTCTGAACCCACGGCTGAAGCCGTGGGTGAGTATCTAATAAATGAAACTCACCGTCGGCATAGCACAATTCTCTCCTGTTGTTCTTGACCTGAAAGGAAGCGTCAAGAAAGCTGCTGATATTATCACGTCTGCTGCGAAGAAAAAGGTGAAGCTGCTCGCCTTTCCTGAAACGTGGATTCCGGTCTATCCCGTTTGGGCGGATATGGGAACGTATAGCCAGTGGGGAAACGAACAGAGCAAAAAACTTTACGCGCGACTTCATCAAAACTCGCTCGAAGTAGGCTCAGCGGAGTTTAGACAGATTGCTGCCGCATGTAAGAAAGCTAAGATGTATGTCGTCATTGGCATTAATGAGCGATTTAACAAATCGCTCTACAACTCCCTTCTTTTTTTTAATAATCGAGGAGAACTCATCGGCCATCATCGCAAACTGGTGCCGACGTTTGGCGAACGCCTGGTCTGGGGTCAGGGAGATGGCTACGGGTTGCGAGCATACGACACGCCGTGGGGAAAAGTCGGCGGATTGATCTGCTGGGAACACTGGATGCCGCTGGCGCGTCAGGTGTTGCACGAACAGGGCGAGGTCATTCACATTGCCTCCTGGCCGCATGGAAAAGAACATCATCAAATCGCAAGCCGCCACTACGCGTTCGAGGGTCGATGTTTTGTGATTGCCGCAGCAATGTATCTTGAAAAGAACATGTTCCCCAAGAATTATGAACTGTGGGATGAGTTAAGTGGTCAGCCGAATGTATTGCTCAATGGCGGCAGCGCGATCATTGCTCCCGATGGCTCATACATCGTCGAGCCGGTCTACGGTAAGCAGGCGCTCATCATCGCCGAGATCGATACCGACCGGGCAATCGAAGAAAGTGTAACGCTCGATGTTGCCGGCCATTACTCCCGCCCGGACGT
>CAYJSZ010000114.1:0-7245 GCA_964372545.1 uncultured Ignavibacteriaceae bacterium | reverse complement strand
GCAACGAGCGGGATGCCTTTTTGAATACAACTTTTATTTTTAGAAGTGGCACTAGAAGCCTAGCCGAAAAGTGTCGCCACCAAGACACCAAGTCACGAAGTTTCACAAAACGAAACAAAACTAAACATTTTTCTTTGTGTCTTTGTGACTTTGTGGCAAAAGAAGGGGTTTTTTCGTCCACGTCTCTAGCTCACAATATTCTTCTCCGAAAGAGATTATTTCGGTCTCTCCATCTCATACAGGTCTCTCGTTCGGCAATAACCGCTCCCACCCATTCTTCCTATTGCAAGGAGCATTTTCGCGTCAACCGCTCCTTCTTTCAGTAATCCTTCTTTGATGTGAAACGCCACAACCTCGCCCAGCAAGAGGTCGCTGGTGATGTTCCCTACTTCAAGGTGGTGAAGGAGTTTGCATTCCAGACTGATCGGGCTCTCGGTGATCCTCGGTACTCGTACGTTGGTTCCCGGCGTTACGGAAAAACCGGCTTCGATGATTTCGCTTTCATCGGGCGAAAGGCTCGCCGACGTGATATTCATTTTCTCTGCACTATGTTCATCGACGATGTGAATAACGTACTCCTTCGTGGCCAGAATATTTGCGGCCGTGTCCTTCATGAGTCCTTTTTTCCGTCCGACGGAAATCATAAGAATCGGTGGGTTTGCCGACACGGCGTTAAAGAAGCTGAACGGTGCAGCGTTGATAATGCCCGCTGGTGACACCGACGTAACCAGTGCGATGGGCCGTGGCACAACACAGCTGATGAGGAGATGATATAATTCTCTCGGGGTGAGGGCGGAGGGTTCAATCATGGCTTCTCCTTACGAAGATCGAGATTATTCAAATGGACGAAGGTCGAAAGCTTTTCGCATCCGCATTACCAGAGGTAGTTTTAAACCCGTTCTGCGTAAAACCCCCTCGTTGTAGAGGATGGTGTCGGGAGAATCATCAAATACAATCTCTCCTTGTCGAACAACAATGACTCGGCTCGCGATCGGCAGGAATAAATCAAGGTCGTGCGATACAACGAGGGTCAATCGATTCTGTGCAGTAAGAGCCGTTAATCCCCGGCGAAGGACCGCCCGCTCCGGGATGGAAAGGCCAGCGCTCGGCTCGTCAAACGCGAGGACTGGAGAACCCATGGCCGCGGCACAGGCTACCGTTAAGAGTTTCCGCCGGGAAGGAGGGAGATCGTACGGGTGGGAAGCGCGATTGTGACTGAATCCGAATGTCTCCAACGCATCGTCGACAAGCTTCGATTGACCGGCCCGCCTGAGGCTCGATGGACCAAACTGAATTTCTTTCTCCACCGACGAAGCAAAGATCTGATCGCCGGGGTTTTGGAATGTTACCGCAGCATGCTGAGCAAGCGTCGCTGTCGAATGTTCTCTTGTATCCAGACCATCGACGAGAACCTGCCCGCTGGTCGGTTTCAAAATCCCGTTCAGCAGCTTCAGGAGGGTGCTTTTCCCCGCACCATTGTGTCCGAGGACGAGGAGAAAGTCCCCTCCCGCCCCTTCAAAAGAAACAGTTCGAAGAGCTGTATGCCCATCAGGGTAAGCGAAAGTGACGTCGTTAAAGCTTAGCATCCTACAAGCCCACTATTTTGGCGAGTCTTAGAACGTGCCGTTGGCCGGCTCCTTCCTTTACCAGGCGGAGAATTGCATCGTCCCATTCTCTGGGAAAGAGAAGCGAAGCAAACTCTCGGTATCTGCTAATGAATTCCCGTTTGTTCCCGTAGAAAAGATTTTTCCCTTCGTTGAGAACTAAGACGGAGTCGGCGACCGCGAGAGCAAGCTCTATCTGGTAGTCTGTGAAAAGCACTGTGGTGTGAGGTTGTAGACTTCTCAGAAGTTGTACCAACGTGTCCTGGCCATCGCAGTCGAGCGAATTCCTCGGCTCATCAATCAACAGAATTTTCGGTTCAGCGACGAGAATTGTCCCCAAGGCCACCCGTTGCACTTCACCGCCGGAGAGATGGAGTGGGTGTCGATGGGCAAGGTGGGCAAGGTTGAGAAAGCGAAGAGTCTGCGCGACTCGTTCCTCGATAACTGCCTCGGGAATTTCGAGATTGTAGAGCGTGAACGCGAGTTCTTCCTGCACTGTCTCATAGATTCCCGATATCATCACATAGGGGTCTTGTAGGACGATGCCGACATCGGGAAAAAGCAGATCATCGCCGAGAGATGGTTTCCTTACGTCTTCGACCTTTATAGAGCCGAGAGTTTTTGAAGAACGATGGTGTTTCCCAAGAATTCCGGCGACGGCATGGAGAAGCGTGGACTTGCCGGCAGACGTGGGGCCGAGAATCGCGCAGCACGACCCTTTTGGTACTGCGAGAGAGATATCCGATACGACCCATGGCTGCTGAGGGGAATACTTGAATGAGAGATGTTCTATCGTAATTGCTTCGTTCATCTCAGAAAGCTCCAAAGAATGAGTATCAGTGCCATCACACCACAAACGAGAGAAAGAGAGAGCGAAAATGCCGTCATAGCCCTCCGCGGTGTCGCCATAAGATGGCCACGAAATCCACGAGCATCCAGGGAAACCCCTCGTTCCAGTGTATCGACAAGAGAGGAAAAAAGAAGTGGAGAGAGGAGAATGAAAAATGCCCTGGCTCTGCTGAGAACGTTGCCTCGGACAGGCGCTCCACGGGCCTCTTGTGCGAGGAAAATCTGGTTAATGCGTCCCGGCAGTTGCTGGAGAAAATGGAGTGTGAGGAAAAGGACAACGATGAGGGGCGAAGGAAATCCCGCGCTCTGGAGAAAAGAAATGAGATCTCGGACCGGTGTCGTCATAAAAAAAAGAAACAGAGCTGTCGAAAGAACGGCGAGCCGTGAAGCTGTATTCATACCAAACTCTAATCCTTCTGTGTAGAGAGTCACACCCAAAGGGGCTTCAACGGCCTCACCTTGCTGCAAAAACAGGCCATTGAGAACCGTGATCAAAGCAACGATTGAAAAGACATAGAACAGGAAACGAGGGAACAGTCTTCGCTGGGTGTTGTGTTGCCGGTGAGAGATAACAACAATGGCTCCGCCAATCACGAGCAATGCGAACAAGAGAAAATTCAGTGTTCTGTCCAGGGTGAATGCGCAGACGAGGAGGAGAAACGTGAGAGAGAGCTTGGGGAGAATGTCAAGACGCATGGGTTTCAGTCGGCATCGGCCGAATATTGGAAGCTCCGGGGAAGCGACGGAGCAAGCGATCCGGCAGGCTTCGTACTAAGATAAAAACGATGAAATAGGTAATCAACTTATCCGATGGATCCATGACAAATCCCTGCAGCAGGGTGCTTTCATACAAAGAATATCCCTGAGACCTGAAGAATAACACGAGGAAATCAGACCCCCCCATTGTTACTCCGCCAAAGAGATACGCAGAGATAAGAGCCGAAACCGCCGCAGCAGGAATCCCCAGGAAAAGTCCGGCAACGGTCACGAGATACCAGCGACGGAAACAGCCGAGTTTGGCAACCAAGCCTGTATATCCGCCGATAATAATGACGACAGGAATAAAGAATATCATCGGGGGATTTCCGAAGGCTGCGGCAAGGATGTTGGCGAAACTGCCGGCAACGATCGCGGAAAGAGGCCCGGAGAGTACTGCTAGAAGCACGGTACCAAACGAGTCGAGGTAGATTGGTACTCTTAACGCTGCCGCGATCTGGCCCACGGTGAGATTCAACGCGACACAGAACGCAATGAATGGCAGCATGGGCCCGGCGAATTCTTCTGAAAGTTTACTCCGCATATCCACCGATGGACAAAAAAGAACCCGACAAGAGGTGTCGGGTTGACGTTTTTCTCTCCTGTAATTCCAGCGTTGACTATAAGGTTAACGCCGCAGGGTTTTCCATGAAGATTCTAAAATCCTGCAGGAACCGAGCCGCAACAACGCCGTCGATAATCCGGTGGTCCGATGAGAGAGTGGCCTTCATGGTGTGGCCAACGACAATTGCTCCGTTCTTCACGACCGGGCGCTCCACAATCGAGCCTACGGCGAGTATGGCTCCTTCCGGCGGATTGATGATTGCCACGAAATCTTCGACACCAAACATTCCGAGGTTGCTGATCGTAAAAGTCGAGCCCTGGTACTCGTCCGCCTTCAGCTTGCGGTTGCGCGCGCGATCAACGAGGTCGCGCAGCTCGTGGTTGATCTGGTCGATGCGTTTCTGTTCGCAGTTCCGGATGACCGGCGTTACCAAGCCATCATCCAGCGCGACGGCAACACCGATGTGCACGTAGTGATACTGCCGCATCGTGTCTCCAAGATAACTGCCGTTCACTTGCGGATGTTTCATGAGTGCCGCAGCGGATGCTTTGATAATAATATCCGTGAAGCTCAGCTTCATGTCGGTGGCGTTGTTGATCTGCTCTCGAAATGCCATCGCCGGTTCCATGTCGATATCGACCGTGACGTAGAAATGCGGAGCCGTCAGCTTGCTTGCCGTCATCCGTTTGGCGATCGTTTTGCGGATGGGGGAGAGCGCAACGTCTTCTGCGGTACCGGGAACGATGGCTGCGGCGGTGCGAGTTACCGAAATCTTTCCTGCAAGGACTCCCTCGATATCGCGCTTGATGACTCTTCCTTGTGGCCCGCTACCCGGAACAGCAGAAATGTTAATGCTATGTTCTTTCGCAAGACGCTTGGCAAGGGGAGAAGCTTTCGTTCTACCATCTGTCGGTTGAGAAGGAGGAGGTGCTGGTGAAGGGGTCGGCGCTGAAGCAACACTCGGCGGCGGCGCGACGGTGGGCGTTTCTTTTCTTGGTTCCGCAGCAACTTGTGGAGCAACCGTTGGCGCTTCACTCAGCAGCTTCTCGATGTCTTCACTCGGATCGCCGATAACGGCAATCAACGCACCTATCGGTGCTTTGCCGCCTTCGGGAACAACGATCTTTCGGAGAACGCCCGAGTCATACGCCTCCAACTCCATATCAGCCTTGTCGGATTCGATCTCAACGATTGTCTCGCCCTGCTTCACCTTCTCACCCTCTTTCCTCACCCACTTGAGGATGGTGCCCTCCTCCATCGTGTCACTGAGTTTTGGCATCAACACTTTGGTTGCCATCGGAATCCTTGCGGTCAATCCACGTACAGAACTTTTTTCACGGCACGAACGATCTTCTCGACGTTCGGCAGCGAGGCTTTTTCGAGCTTTGAATTGTAGGGGAGCGGAACATCTTCTTGGGTCACACGCTCCACGGGAGCGTCTAAGTAATCAAAAGCCCGTTTGGTGATCTCGTAAGCAATCTGAGCTCCAACACCGGCGAAGGGCCAACCTTCCTCGACAATAACCAATCGGTTCGTCTTCCGGACGGATTCTTCAATGAGGTCGAAGTCCATCGGCCGAATCGTGCGCGGGTCGATGATTTCCGCATGGATCCCGAGCTCTTCAAGAGCGGGAATCGACTTCATAACGTAGTGCTGGAGAGCCTTGGACCAGGAAACGATCGTCACATCCGAACCTTCTTTCTTCACCTCGCCGACGCCGAGGGGAATCGTATATTCCCCTTCGGGAATCTCGCCTTTTTCCCCGTACATCACTTCACTTTCGATAAAAATCACCGGGTTATCGTCACGGATGGCAGATTTAAGAAGCCCCTTTGCGTCTTTCTGCGTTGAAGGCATGACGACCTTCAGACCGGGGAAATGGGCGTAGACTGATTCGAGTGCCTGAGAGTGCGTCGCAGCAAGATTGTGCGCGGCACCGCCCGGACCTCGAAACACAATCGGCACGTGAAAATGTCCGCCGGACATCGAATACATTTTTGCAGCGTTGTTCACAAGCTGATCATACGCCACGAGCGAGAAATTCCAGGACATGAATTCAACGATGGGGCGCAGACCAACCATCGCGGCGCCGACCCCGATCCCGGCAAATCCCGCTTCAGCAATTGGGGTGTCGATGATGCGCTTGTCGCTGTACTTCTGGAGCAAGCCTTGACTCACTTTGTACGCGCCTTGATAGTCCGCAACTTCTTCGCCCATAAGGAAGACACGATCATCGCGCGCCATTTCCTCATCCATTGCTTGGTTCAACGCTTCTCGAAGACTCACAATGGGCATGTTTATTCTCCTGATTCCTTATAGACATCCGTGTATAGTTCATCCAGGGACGGTTCAGGGCTGTTTTCGGCAAACTCGACGCTACCATCGACGATCGCTTTGATGCGCTTTTCGGCTTCCTCTAAATACGTGTCGTCGATCAATCCCTCTCTCTTCAACATGTCGGCAAAGACGTTGATCGGGTCGTGTTTTTTGTATTCCTCGACTTCTTCTTTCGTGCGATAGTGGCCGTGGATTGGGTCGGACATGGAATGGCCTCGGTAGCGGTACGTGCGGATCTCGAGGAGGGAAGGCTCGTACGTCTGGCGCGCGTGGTCGACTGCAGCTTTGACAATCTTGTGGACCTCCAACAGGTCATTTCCATTCGCGACCGCCCGTCGCATGTCATAGGCAAGCGCCTTCTTGGTAAGGTCATCGACTGCCGATGCACGGTCGATTGCAGTTCCCATGCCGTACAGGTTGTTTTCAATGATATAGACGACGGGAAGTTTCCAGAGCGCAGCCAGGTTCATCGCTTCATGGAACGAACCGATGTTGGTTGCACCATCGCCCATGAAACATAGGCAGACTTTCTTTTCGCTGCGATATTTTGCCGCAAACGCAACGCCCGCAGCAATCGGAATATGGCCTCCCACGATGGCATGTCCGCCGAGAAAGTTCTTTTCCCGGTCGAAGATGTGCATCGAGCCGCCTTTCCCTTTGGTAGTTCCTGTGGCTTTTCCGAGGAGCTCAGCCATAATTGCGTTCGGGTGAACACCTTTAGAAATTGCCTGCCCATGGTCCCGGTAAGCCGTAATGACGTAGTCATCCGGGTTTAAAGCGCCGATGGAGCCGGTCGAAACTGCTTCTTGCCCGTTATAGAGGTGGCAAAAACCGCTGATTTTGCCGTTACGGTACAGCTCGGCAGCTTTTTCCTCGAATCGCCGTATGAGCAGCATCTCGTCGTACCATTTCAGGAGTGTTTCCTGAGAGAGGCCAAGCTGGCTGGATGATTTCTTTTTGGGAGCGATGGTAGTAGCGGTTTCGTTCATTCGGAGCTTAGGACCCTTCGATGTCGTCTTCGTGGCCATTCGGAGAAGTAAATACGAAGCGAATATACAAAGAACCGTATTAAAATCAAAAGAATAAGTTACTCAGGGACGGGCAAGGAACGAGCAGAAAAAGAACTTGACAAAA
>CAYJSZ010000113.1:0-7335 GCA_964372545.1 uncultured Ignavibacteriaceae bacterium | reverse complement strand
ACCCTGAAAGGGTGACATATCTATTTTGCGTAACATCAGTGATTGAATATGAAAAGAAAACAGCACACGTGTAATGCCAAAACGATACTCGACGTCCGGGATCATTCAATAGTTGTCCAGTGCCCGCCCGACTGTTTCATAGACCTTAATGACTTTGACGAGCTTCGTCAACACCAGCAGACCTCCCACATGTTTGCCGACATTTGCGATTCGTAACTCTCCTCCCTTCCCTTTCACCGAAGAGAGCACCGCTATGATGGTGCCCAGGCCAGAACTGTTCATCATGGTGACCTTCTTCAAATCCAGGACGACCTTTTTCATCCCACGCTCAAGCAGGGCGTAGATCTCTTTCCTGACCCCGGAACTCTCCGGTTCCCCCAACAATTGCCCGTCGAGTGAAACCACAACGACATCGTCGTAGACTTTCTGTCTGATTTTCGTAGAAGGTTCCTCCTTCCGTCATTCGACAGCCCTAAACACCTGCTTCTGAATCTCCCTACCCGTCCGCGTGTTCGCAAGTCCACCCTGGCCGGATTCTTTCAGTCGCGGAGACATAAGGTCGCCGACCTCTTTTGTGGCAAGAATGACTTCATCGGCCGGAATGAGACTTTTGATGCCGGCTAACGCCATCTGTGCTGAAACGAAGGCGTTCGCGACACCGACGGCATTGCGCGTGGTGCACGGTTCTTCGACCAATCCCCCGACCGGATCGCAGACAAGACCCATCGATGCTTTCAACGCAAAGCCGACCGCTTCAAGGATCTGCTCTTCCGTGCCGCCGAGCAAATAGACAATCGTTGCTGCGGCCATGGCCGCGGCGCTACCGGTTTCGCCCATACAGCCGGTTTCAGAGCCTGCGAAGGATGAGTTCTTCGCGAAGATGAGACCGACCGCTGAACTCACCAGCAAACCGTCGAGAATCTTTTCTCGCGGGATCGTATGCTCCTCCATCATGGTGACCAGAACCGCCGGCATGATCCCTGCTGAACCAGCCGTGGGCGCTGCGGCAATTTTTCCCATGCAGGCATTCACTTCTCCAACGGCGATTGCTCGGGCAACCGCCTTCTTTAACGAAGGACCCAACGTCTCCAGCGGGGCATTGTAGACCGTCTTGGCCCAATTGTTCAACATGCCGCTCGGACTGATCACCATCTGTGTCAGCCCTTGCTCGACAGAATCCTCCATCACGAGTAACACGCGCTTCAGTCCTTCATAGACCTGTTCTCGTGTCAAATGTTTGTTTTTCATTTCATAGTCGAGCATGGCTTGCGCCATGTCTTTCTTCTCTTGCCTGCAATACTCAACAATATCGGACATTAAGCTGAATTCCATGATGCTCCTTTCACTTTTCGTATCGAGAGATGTGTTCGAGCATCGGTTCTACCAGTCGGACGAATCGAACCCACTTGAACGACTCAATTTTCTTGATCGTCTCGGAATTGACCGCCTGGTCGAGCTCGATCACCATGTTCGCTTTCGTTTCGCTGCGCGAAACAAACATGTTTGCGATGTTCACACCTTTTTCCGCAATCGCTCCACTGATGTTCTGGATACTGCCCGGCACGTCATCGGCGATAATGACCAGCGTATATGTTTGCGCGTTGAAATCGACCGCAAAGCCTTCAATCTCTTGAATCGTTATCCTTCCACCGCCAAGGGATGCCCCGACAACTTCCACTGTGCCGCCATTGTTTCCATAGAGTTTGACGCGGGCGGTATTCGAGTGGTATTTCACAGAGTCGCCACGAAATCGGAACTCCCACTCAAGGCCTTGTTTTTTTGCATACTCGTGCGAATCCCGAATCCGCTCATCGTCCGGGCCGAATCCTAAAATGCCACCGATGATCGCCTTATCTGTTCCGTGACCTTTGTGCGTTTTGGCGAAGGAATTATACAGGGTGATAACTGCCTTCTTCGGCTCATCCCGGAGCAGTTGTCTTGCGATGTAGCCGATGCGGCTCGCCCCGGCAGTGTGCGAGCTGGAGGGGCCGATCATGATCGGTCCAAGAATATCAAAAATGCTCGGCTGCTCAGACATGGTCAGTTGATTCGTTCAATCCCAAAGAGTTGACGGCTATTTCTTGCTGCCGTGGCTGCAACTTCATTCGGTGACAGCTGCAGAACCTCTGCAATCTTGTTTGCCACATAGACAACATTGGCCGGCTCGTTTCTCTTCCCGCGGAACGGCACCGGCGCCAAATAGGGTGAATCGGTCTCTACCATGATATTCTCAGACCCGATTGCCTTCAGGGTCTCAAGAACCGGCGAATTCTTGAATGTCACAATGCCCGGGAACGATACAAGAAAACCATGCTCGAACAGTCGGCGCGCCTCCGCCGTCGTACCGGTAAAACAGTGAAACACTCCCCGCATAGCCCGGTTGCCATTGTGCTTTTCGGATCGGTTAGCTCCCCAGGAAGGACTGCTCTCCACGGCCGCAAACACTGTCGACATTGCTTCCGACATCGACTCGCGAGTATGAACCACAATGGGGAGGTTACGACGTGTTGCAATCCCGATCTGATACTCGAATATCTTCCGCTGAATCTCTCGTGGACTAAAATCGTAATGGAAATCCAGACCGATTTCGCCGATTGCCACTACCTTCGTGTGCTTACTGAGCTCCTCGATCTCTCGAAGATTGTTCTCGTTTGCCTTCGAAGCCTCGTGCGGATGAAACCCTACGCACGCATAGATGAAAGGATAACGCTCGGCGAGCTCCAGGGCCTCCCTGCTTGTTTCCAATGTTGTTCCCGGTACAATGATCGTCTCCACGCCTGCATCTTGCGCTCGATGAATGACGGCCTCCAAATCTTGCCGAAATTCCTCATAAAAGAGGTGGGCGTGCGAGTCAATGTACATGGATTCTCTCCCGTCAACGAAGAAAATACGTGAATCTATAGTCTGTTGCAACGTATGAGAAATCTCAGAAGATTCCTTCGAGGGTCAGCGTATAACTCCGCACGGGCGCCAGATTGCCGATGAGCTCGACGTAGTGATAATTGGTGACATTGTTCACGTTGAATCCCACACGCACCGGCCATCCGTAATCGAGAAGTTCATAGGAAGCGCGGACATCGAAGACTTTGATTTCCACACGGCGGTCGCCATGAATGATCGGAGCCAGGCGCACAAGGTTTTCATCGATCCGCTCGATACGACTGATGAAACGAAAATCTGCCGACATCCGAAGATGGCCGTAAGTCAATATCCCTGAGGTAAACAGAAGATGACGCGGACGGAATTTCAGTATCGAATGGTCGAAGAGATCTTCCGGGTAGGTGTACGTATAGCCAATTTCGGTGGAGAGAATTTTCTTCCACCAATTGGTGTTCAGTCCGAGCTCCAGCCCCTGGATGCGTGCTTGCGTGACGTTCTCGAATTGAATCACCGGTCGCTCCACTTCAGCGGTGTCGCTGGGATTCGGTCGATACCTTTTGATTGATACTCCGGCTTCGATCAGGTTATCGAAATCATTCCGGAAAAACGAAAGTTCTGCAGAAAGAAAATCCCCGAACGTCGTCGAAGCGCCTAGCTCATACGTGTTGCTGCGTTCGACTTTGAGGTTTTGGTTGAGTAGCACGACAACCTGACTCGTCGTGCTAGAAAACTGCGTGTACCACTCCCCGATGGACGGGAACCGGAAACCGGCCCCATACGATGCGCGAAGCTTCGTGTCGCTTGACGGATTGTAGACAAGCCCGACTTTCGGGTTTAATAATCCTTCCGAGCCGCGTTCCGATACCCGCTGAACATCGTACCGTGCACCCAGTGTCAGTTTCCACCGGTCCGATAAACTGATCTCGTCTTGGACATAGAGAGCTCCACCGGCACCAAGGGGACTGCTGAATATGTTGGAGCTCACCTGTGTGTAGTTTCCCGTCACACCGAAAGTGATAAAATTCCGTTTGGAGGACTCATAATTCCCCTGAAACTCAAGCTGGAAAAGGTCGGAGCGGGAATGAAAGATCAAACGCCCCAAACTGTCGTTCTCCCAGTAATTGCCGAAGTACATTCCTTTGACCGTGTAGAAAAAGCTGTTGGATGCAAATTCTTTGTACGCCAGGTTCAGATTTCCACGGCGGGAGGTGACGTCCGTGTTTAATTGACTATCGGCCGGTTTCGTAGCTTCACGCAGATTCTTCCACCACAAAAAACTACCGTGCGTTCTGGAAAGGAGGTTCCCGAGAAGCGTCATGCTCTGGTAGGGTGAGAAATCATACTTTAACTTCGTGTATAATGACCAGCGGTGATAGGCATCGTTCTGGCGATAACTCTCATCCACGCTCCGGTTGACGCTCACGGCATACTGAAGCTGACCGATTCTGTTCGTGTAATCAAGCAACGCTCCACTATTGAAGCGGGGCTTTGTCGACCAGCGCCACTCGTCATAACGAGGCTTGTCATACAATCCCGAAAAAAGGCGCACTCGCAGTTGCGGTTGATCGCCAATCTCCTTCGTAATGATGTTGATGACCCCTCCGAGAGCGCTGGAGCCGTAGAGCGCTGAACCCGCGCCCTTCACCACTTCGACACGCTGGATGTGATGCACCGGTATCGTTTCCCAACTGATTTCTCCCGTATCGCCGGTGAGATACGGAAGCCCATCAAACAAAATCAGCACGCGACTTCCAACTCCCCTACTGTAGCCGCTGGACCCCCGAATATTGATCTGATCCTGCAAGATATTCACTCCGGGAACATATCGTAAGGCTTCGTCAAGGGTCACCGTGTTTCTATCGACAATGGCTTGCGCAGTGACCGTAGCAATACTGACGGGAACTTCCTGAAAACTCTGCTCTCTTCTGCTGGCTGTAATAACGATGGGATCTGTTTGGATGACGATGGGCTTGAGCGCAACGTCCAGGGACCTGCTTGCATTCTGCACGACCTCGACGTCCTGAGCGACGTAGGTTTCATAGCCTACCATTGAAATCACGATCGTATAGCGGCCGACGGGCAGCGCTTGAAAGCGGAAAGTCCCGTCGACGTTCGTGATTCGACCCAGCACTGTTCCGCGCAGAGCAACGTTCACGCCAACCAGAGGATCATGAGTTTCAGCATCCACTACTTTTCCGGCGAGAGCACCCGTCGGCACCTGACTGAGAGTTGTGGAGACGAAACAAACAGCCGTTATGAGATATGTTCGAATCGTTTTCAAAACGGCTGCGGGGGAAGTTTGTAGAAGTTGACGGTGATGTTGATGTCGTTCACAAACTCAAAGTCGCGGACGGTCACAGCCAGCGGCTGTTGTGGATTTGAACCCGATCCGTAGAGGCCAACGACACGCAATGCTTGTGCAGAAATATCACTCTTAAAGTGCTGGATGACGGCAATGTATTTATACTCCGCGGGGGGCAAAGGGAACGAATACGATGCAGCATCGACAAACAGCGGTAAATTTTGATCTAATGCAGGATAGATGTAGATGAGAGGCGGGTTTGAAAAAATACCGGTGAAGACTTTGATGGAATCGAGAGGATAAAGCTGGGATGCTATAAGCCAGAGATTCACAAGGCTATCGCGAGGTGGCCAGGTTTCACGGACGAATGTGATTGTGCCGCCGAAGCCCGGCTCGACAAGCGACGGCGGTTCCAATCCACCCTCGCAAGAAAGGAGTACGAGAACGACGACGATGGCAAGAAGATATTTCATACGATTCGAAAGCCAAAGTACTCATTCGGGCATTGAAATTCAACCGCGTGTAAACCTCTTCTCAACGGTTGAAGAGCGCGCAATCCTGATTTTTCCGGTTGGAAATCTTGGCACTGTTCCTTATATTTGCTGCGCATGTCGCATTTCAACGAGAACAACGGCCTCTTGAGCGTGCCCGACCCGCGTACCCCCAAAGTTGCTTCACGTATTACGTACGATAAGTCCTACGTCCGCTCGCTCTTTGATAAGATCGCCCACCGCTACGATCTTCTCAACCATCTGCTGAGCTCGGGGATCGATCTCTACTGGCGGTCGAAAGCAATTCAGCTTCTCCGCAAGTATGAACCGCAGCGTGTTCTCGACGTCGCAACCGGTACAGCGGACCTTGCGATCAGAGCGTCGGCACTTCGTCCAAAGCAGATCGTCGGCGTGGATATATCGGAAGAAATGCTACGGATCGGAAGACAAAAAATCGCCAAGCGGAACTTGGATCAACTCATTCAGCTTCACACGGGCGATGCAGAACAGCTCCAGTTTGCTGACGACTCATTCGACGCCGTGACCGTGGCGTTCGGCGCGCGCAATTTCTCAGACTTGCAGCGAGGCTTCACGGAGATGCTTCGGGTGCTTCGCCCGGGCGGCGCGGCAATGATCCTTGAATTCTCGCAGCCCCGCTCCTTCCCGGTGAAACAGCTTTATGGCTTCTATTCACGCACGATACTGCCGGCAGTCGGCGGATTGGTTTCGCAGCATCGAGAAGCGTATGAGTATCTCCCAAAGACCGTCAACGAATTCCCGGACGGAGAAGAGATGCTTTCCCTGCTTCGGGAATCGGGCTTTACAACGACCGAGCAACATGTCCTGACCTTTGGCATCGCAACCATTTACATAGCCACAAAAGAAAGGTAGCAAAGGCAACCGATTCAATGAACGAGCGGATTATTCGCGTTGGGCACAGTCCGGACCCCGACGATGCTTTCATGTTTTACGGGCTCTCAAGCGGTAAGGTCAAATTAGAGGGAATACGAATAGAACATCTCCTTGAAGACATACAGTCTCTGAACCAGCGGGCGATGACCGCGGAACTGGAAGTGACTGCCATCTCCGCACATGCTTTTCCGTACGTGTCCAAACACTATTGGTTGATGAAAACCGGAGCGAGCATGGGAGAAGGATACGGCCCCGTGCTTGTCTCGAAACGACACCATTCGTTGGATGAATTACGAGGAAAGCGCGTCGCGACACCGGGGAAACTCACTACTGCCACGCTGCTCTTCAAGATTTTCACGGAAGAGATTGACAATGTGGACATCCCCTTTGACCAGATCATGGACCGAGTGGCAAGCGGCGAATTCGATGCCGGGCTGCTTATTCACGAAGGACAAATAACGTATCGGGAGCAAGGCTTCAACAAGATTGTTGATTTCGGCGAGCTCTGGGAGAAGCTGTATGACCATTTACCGCTGCCACTCGGTCTTGATGTCGTCCGGAAAGACCTTGGCGAGGAGACTGCGAGGAAGCTCTCGCACGGACTCCGTGAAAGCATTCATTTTGGCTACACCCATCAGAAGGACTCGATTCCTTACGCGCTCCAATATGGAAGGGGTATTGACGAGCAACTCGGCAGCCGTTTCGTCAAGATGTACGTGAGCGAGCTGACGGTTGACATGGGCGAGCGGG
>CAYJSZ010000112.1:0-7409 GCA_964372545.1 uncultured Ignavibacteriaceae bacterium | reverse complement strand
AAGTCACCAAGGGATCCATTGAATTCCTGGATTTTCCAACATAGCTCTTCGTGTCCCTGCCCTGTTGGATATACATTTTTAATAATTACCCTGTTAGATAAAAAAGTATCATCAACGCAAACTGTTGAAAAATCAAAAATATCTAACAGGGTGAATGCCTTAGTGGCAAGAAACATGAGTTTTTCATCAACCTCCTAGATTGGAACGATCGCACTGTATGCGGATAGAGACTATTCTCTTGAACTTTGTCATTCTTGTTCTCCTCCTGCTTGCTTGCGCGCCGGTAGGTTCGGCTCAGGAGAAGGATGAGTATCAAAAATGGCTGAAGAAAGAGCAGGAGAAACTTCAGCAGTTTAAAGACCAGAGGGATAAGGAATTCACGGAGTTTTTGAAACAAGAGTGGAAGCAGATGAAGGCGTTCCAGGGTCTTGTCCCGGATGAGAAGCCAAAGCCTGTGAGGATGCCGGTCTATCAATCGCCGCCAACGCCGCCTAAAGACACGGTTTCACTGCCTGTGCGGATCAAAGAGCCGCCGCCTCCGCAACCAAAGGAGGAGTCTAAAGTTCCACCGACAGCTCAGCCGCCGAAGGATACAGACGCGTCTCGCACGAAGGAGACTCCGATCACTATGCCTCAGAGAGAGAAAGAGTCTCCACCCGCTCCGCGCAAAGAGCCTCCGGTCATCAAAGAAGAGCCGAAGCCGGAAGACAAACTTGTCGTGACCGACAGGCCAACGCCGAGACCCGCAAAACCGCTCAAGACGTTTACGTTCACGTTTTTTGAAAAGAATGTTGCGGTTGCATCGAGCAGCGAATTAAGCGCACGGCTCAGGAGGCCAGTGGATAAAGAAGCAATCAGTGAGTTCTGGGCGGCATTAAGCCGATGGAGTTATGAGGAAGCCCTCAGTGATGCTCAACGCTTACGGACTGAAATGCGTTTGAACGATTGGGGCTATGCGGAGTTGCTCTACAAGACCGGCGAGACGATGTTCGGCCGGTCATACAATGAGTCGGTTCTCTACACATGGTTCACGCTCGTCAAGTCCGGCTTCGATGCGCGGGTCGGCTATCACGATGACAAGGTCTATCTCCTGATTCCCACCAACAATAGTCTCTACTTCGTTTCCTACTTTGCATTGGGTGAAGATAAACGGCGCTTTTATGCCGTGCAATTGAATCCACAGGTCGAGCCGCTCAAAGGTTCACTCTACACTTATGATGGCAAATATCCGGGAGCAGAAAAGGCGGTGGACTTTGGTGTGCGAACACTGCCGGTGTTGCGGAGCCAGACAGTGCCTCGCCGCCTCATGTTTTTCTATAACGGACAAGAATACAGTCTAGAAGTGAAACTGAGTAAAGATGCGGTGGACTTTTTTGATCGCTATCCCCAGACGAACTACGAGGTCTATTTTGGCGCTCCGCCATCGCCTGAAGCAACGGCCTCGCTGTTAACACAGTTGAAGAGTATCGTGCAGGGGAAATCGGAGCGAGAAGCGGTTAACATGATTTTGCGGTTTGTGCAGACAGCGTTTGAGTACAAAACGGATCAGGAGCAATTTGGGCGAGAGAAGCCATTCTTTCCGGATGAAACGTTGTATTATCCTTACTCCGACTGCGAAGATCGAGCGATTCTTTTTGCGTATCTTGTTCGAAGCCTTTTGGGACTCGAGGTCGTTGGGCTTGATTACCCGGCACACATTGCAACCGCTGTGCGCTTCAGCACCGAGATCACAGGCGATGCGATTGTATTTCAAGGAAAGAGATATATCATTTGCGATCCGACGTACATTAACGCCGATGTGGGCGCCTGTATGCCGCAGTTTAAGGGCGTGAACCCGAATGTGATAAGGATTGAGTAGTCGAGCGTGAGCAAAATTCGGCATCAACGAACCCGGCAGTGATTTTATCTTTATTGCAAGGTAATACTGCCACAAAGGCACCCCCGCCTGCTATAATTGTGCTAAGAGAGCGGGACAGGCAAGACTCAAAGAAAGGTATAAACAGTTCAACTCGTTTAGGGTTCAAGTTAGTGACTTCGTGTCTTCGTGGCAAAAAGTATCAGAACTAATTAACCCCCGCCACAAAACGGCGGGATTCTCAAAATTGCAGTCCCGCAAGAAAACTGCGGGAGCAATTTCGGAACACTCACCAATCTATGGAGGTTCTATGCGCACTGTCAGCTCTTTCTTCATCATCACTCTTCTTGCTCTTGTCGTCTTCGGCTGCGGCGGACCGAAAACGATGCAGGAGACATCGACGGGAGATATTCCGGACTGGTATCTGAATATTCCTAAAGACCCCAATTTCTTCTACGCCACGAACACGCAGGTCTCACAAGACTTGCAGTTGGCGTTCGACAAAGCCACGCAGGGAGCCCGAATCGAAATCGGTCGCATGGTCGAAACAAAAGTGAATGGGTTGCAGAAACGGTTCACCGAAGAGACCGGGACAGCCAACAACGCTCAGCTTCTTGATATGTTCACGCAGGCGAGCAAAACGGTTGTTTCCACAAGCCTTTCCGGCAGTCGGGTTGCCAAACAGAAGCAGTTGAAAGACGGCAACAACTGGCGCGCGTATGTCTTGGTCGAGTATCCTGTCGGCGCGGCGAACGAAGCGTTGCAAGCGCAGATTAAGAATAACGAGCAGATGTACACCCGCTTCCGTGCATCGCAGACGTACAAGGAGCTTGACGACGAAGTTCAAAAATACGAAGACTGGAAGAAGCAGCAACAGCAGCCGAAGCAATGACGAGCCGGGCAGTACAGCGTTGCTGTGCTCTAGCAATCATCGTTTGGTTGCTTTGTGTTGTTAACGCGGCGTACGGCCAATCCTATCCAAACTGGTTTCTGAATCAGGGCTCCATCAAGTGTGCCCCTGTTGTGGGGTATGCGAGTCCTTCGTTCTACCGTGACTCTTCGATCTCGCAGGCGGCTCAGAATGCGGCAGTGAATGTCGGCCGACTGCAGATGACGCACATCAGCGGCGAGCAGGCGTTCTGGAGCACGGAAGGCGGTACGTATTGGATGGGGTCGAGCATCCGCGAAGAGTTCGACACAACTGCCGCGGTGAAAGCGCTATCGTCGCAAAAGGTTCTCGACACGTTTGTTACGCCCGGGTTTGTCGCCGTGCTGTGCGGGGATTCAACCTGCGCGGTAGACCCGTTGCTGCGAGCAACGATGCAAATTCGTACGCTCGCTCCGCCTTGGACGGAATCGATTCCGCGCGATGAGCAGTTCGTCTACGCCGTTGGAATGGCGCCGGAGTACTACTATGAGTTGAGTTCGTGGCAGGAGGCGGAGCGTGCTGCGCGTCTGAATCTGGCGAGAAATGTCTATACAAACATCAAAGCGCTTCAGAAAGTCAGCGGGCGCGAAGGCCAGGAAATCCGCAACGAAGAGATCGCCGTGACACTCAAGCAACAGCAGATTGTCGCGCGGTGGAGAGACCCGCGACAGAAAATATTCTACATACTGATCCGCATGCCAAAATCCCCATGAAGAGAAAACGAATGTTCTATCACACGATGACTGCCTTATTAGAAAGGCCTGCCCGCCAACTGAGAGTTGTGAAGGCAGGCGGGAAGGTCGGGGCTACGGCTATCTCTCCTCGGATATGGCGAGGATTCATCCCAAGAGCGGGCAGGTTTTGGTTTTGTCTCAACATTGCACTCGCACTGACGAGTCTCGCGTTTGCTCTCGAGACTCCAGACTGGGTCAAAAACTACGGCAAAAGCGCTCGCTATCCCGACGCGATGTACTTGACAGGCTTCGGCATGGATAAGCTTGGCAAAGATAAAGACCGGGCGAAGAGTATGCAGCGAGCGACAGAGAGTGCGAAGGGAAATCTTATTCAGCGTGTCCGCGTCAGCATCCAAAGCACCGTTGGCTCGCAGGTGATAGAGAAGGGACAAGCGATCTCATCGTATTTCAGCAGCGCGACGCAATCATCGTCATCCCTGGAAATCCAAGGGTTAACCGTCGAGACCTACTACGACGATGGCGACGACATCTCGTACGCCTTTGCTTATGCCTCACGACGAAATCTGAGTGCAGTCTATCAAGACAGAGCAACGAAATTGAGAGGCGAGATTCGTCAGCATGTGGAGTCCGGCAAGCGCTTCGAAGAGAGCGGAGAGAAGACGAAGGCTTTGGAGGAGTACTTGGCGTGCTATTCCCTCTTTCGCCAGCTTGAAGAAGCGCAAGCGATTCTCACAGCCGTAGGCTCGTCGATGAATGAAGCGTTCGATGAGTTGGAGAAGACGGTCAAGAAAGATGAGCTTTCGATCAGCGCGGTTCGGGAAGCGGTGCAGCGGTTGATTCAGCGCCCGATCGGCAGTAGTGAGGACCTTGCTTGGTATCTTGCGCGTTGTTTGAGTGAACAGCTCGACGCGAAAAGCATTTCCGTGCTCGTGACCCCATTTTCGTATCAGGATTCCAAGATGGCGAGCCAGTTCTCACGATACTTCAAACAGGTATTTGAAAGCAAGGTAAACGAAGTCGCGAAGTGGACTCCTGTTCAGCAGGTGGAAGTCCAGCAACCGAAAACGCGCAATGTCTCGCAGGAAGTCGCGCAAGCCTCCGGAGCGCAGTTTGTGTTGCGCGGAACGTACTGGGAGTTGCCGGGCAGAGTCAAAATCATCGCGACGATTCAGCGCGTCTCGGACCTCAAAACAGTTGGCAGCGCTGAGGTTGTGCTTGACTCGACGATTCTTCAAAAGTCGGGACAGAGCTTGAAGCCGGAGAATTTTCTCAAGGCGCTGAGCGACCAGAAGCAGTTTAATAAAGATGAAGTGATCGGCGGCGGGTTGTCATTGGAGGTCTGGACGAACAAAGGCTCCGATGACTTGATTTTCACCAAGGGGGAGAAGATGCAGATTTATGTCCGGGTCAATATGCCGACCCATCTTCGCTTTTTGTACCATCTGGCAGACGGAAGACGCACGGTTCTGGTTGACGATTACTACATCGATGAATCGAAGGTCAATCAGGTCTACCCAATCCCGGAGGAGTTCGAATGCGACTCCCCGTATGGGGCGGAGGTGCTGCAAGCCTTCGCTCGTACTGAAGCGTTTGAGCCATTGGAAACAGTGACAGCAGAGGGGTACAAATTCCTGAAAGAAGATTTAGATAAGTTTCTCTCGTCTACGCGCGGCATGAAGAAAGCAAAGCCCAACACGCTCCAAACCGAGACACGCGTCGTGATGACGACGATGGAGAAGTAACGGCATACGAGAGACGTATCATTTGGAGTTGTAAAAACAGTTCCCTAATCCAACCCTCGAAGCAACTTTCGAGGAACATCCCAACAATCAAACCCAGGGAGGTTTCTATGCGCATCCGGTCCATGGTATTACTCATCGCTTTGATGCTTGTAAGTTGCGTGCCGTTAATGGCCCAACAACAGCGTGGCGATGTTGAAATCGGCTTGCAGGCTTTATACGCTGCAGATACCGAGGGGAACTTTGGTGTTGGCATTATCCAAGGGAAGCTTGGCTCCTTCTTTACCGACGAGATCGAACTTGGAATTACGCCTTCACTGCAAATATCGACATTCAAAACCACATCGTTCGATTTTCAAACGGGAAGGACCTCAACTAGCTCACAAACAACGACGACCTTCGGCGCGGGGGCCTTTCTCACGTATTCATTCCTGGCGAAAGATGCAACCACAGTTCCTTACATAGGAGGTCAATACTACAAGCCGGATTTCGACAATTCCGATGATAAGGGCTCGGCAGGCATTAACGGAGGTTTGAAATTCTACCTTACGACGAAAGCTGCTTTCGACATCAGCGGAAATTATATCATTTCCTTGAATGAAGATGCCACCGGAGGGATGCTCTTGTTTGTGGCGGGGATTAGCTTCCTTTTTTAGAATCGTACTCTTCTAGCGTGGTAGCCAGATATGACGCTGCCACGCTTTATGAAACGTGGTTCCTAAGGGAATCGTTCACTAGAGCATCGAAGAATGTTGAAAGGAGTTCCATGAGAGCAAACGTCACCTTGTCTCAACTTGTGCTCTTCGTAGTTTTCTGGTTCAACACGGTTGCTCAAGATATGCGAATCTCTCCTTACGCACAGCTTGAAGCCCCGAATCGAGAAAAGATCACTGCTTTTTCTTTTTCGGGCGATGGAAAGCTCTTGGCCGCGGCCGATGACGATGGAGAAATCGTCTGCTGGGATCTCACAGGAAGGCGCATCGTCGCACAGATGACGATGAAAAGCACTGTCATATTTCTGGGATTCCTCAGCGGCGATAGAACTATTGTGGGTGTTGATGATGGTGGCAGAGTTGACATACTTGACCTCTTGAAGGGTGCAGTAACTACATCCTTTCGCCCGAAGGCAAAACCCCTCTCAGTGTGTCTTGACGCTGGAAAGCAATATCTTGCGGTCGCAACAACGGATGAGCGCATTGAAGTGTTCGACCTCAAGGCACTCATGCCCTTCGGGATCATCGATGCGAGAGAAAAAATTGAGGACTTACTGTTTTTAGGCTTTGATCGATTAGGGCAACAGTTGGTTGCGATTACGAAGCTCGCACAGGTTGTTTCGTGGAATCCAGCCACTTCGAAGCTGTTGCGCGAAGTTTCACTCGGTGGCGGTGAGCTGCACGGATCTCGGTCAGTCATCCATGCCGCTGCGACGAATAGAGCCTCGAATATTTTCGTTGTGAGTTTAGAAGAAGTTGCCCTTCCCAAGGGCGGACTGCGCGGCAGTGCAAGGCCCGGCGATCTAGTTCGGGAGAGCAAGATCATTGCCTACGACTGGAATTCGGGTATCGAGGTCAAGCGCGTTAAAACGCAGGAAACAACAGAACGGATCGTCTTAGGCCCGGGTAATGACCACGTTGCATGTATCAATGACGAAGACAATACGATCACGCTCGCTGATTTACGGAAGGGAGAAGTTGGCAGCACTGTTTCGATGGATGAACGGCCAACGGTATTGGCAGTTTCCGAAGATAACAAATGGCTCGTTGCGGGTACAAAAAATGGAAAAGTCTCAGTTTGGTCTCTGCAATTTAAAGACGACGTAAGCGTTCGAGCTGCTAATCTCCCTTCGCTTTCGGGTCGGATCAGAACCCGCTCTGGCGTCGAACCTGCCTTGAAGCCGGGTGAACCCATCAGACTGGCAATCCTGAGTTTCGAAGCTAAAGGCCTTGCTCAAGACGTTGCCGATGTGTGCCTGAATTCCCTGTCGAACGGGTTAGCGAACTTCGAATACATCACGTTGATCGAGCGCAGAGACATTGAAAAGGTTGTCCAGGAGCAACGATTCCAGATGAGCGATTTGACGGATGAAAGGACGAGCGTGCAGGTTGGCAAGCTGCTCAACGCGGATAACGACCTTCTCTGCGGCAACGGGAAAGTACGCACAAGTATCATTCTTACAGCCCGACTGATCAGAG
>CAYJSZ010000111.1:0-7498 GCA_964372545.1 uncultured Ignavibacteriaceae bacterium | reverse complement strand
ACTACCATCATTCAGAAAACGATACCATCGACAAAGTGAACGAGCGCGAGCTTGCTCTCGGCGCGGCAGCCATAGCAATTCTCGCGTACGTGATTGCACAGGAAGGATTGTAGGGAACAATAACCGTCTAATTCGAAGGCCTCCGGCCGAGAAAATGAACCTTGTTCTTGCTCGGCGAGGACGCCTTCGCATTAGTTAAAAGACCTTATGAAGGAGTTTTATATGGTTACCGCACTTGTCCTTTTAAATATCGAACGCGATAAAGTCAACGCTGTCGCCGAAAAACTCGCGGCAACGGAAGGCATCACGGAAGTCTACTCCGTTGCCGGTCGATACGACTTAGCCGCTGTCATTCGCGTGAAGGAAAACGAACAGCTTGCGGATGTCGTCACGAAGAAGATCCGCGGCACGGATGGCATTGAGAAATCGGAAACATTGATCGCATTCCGTGTCTATTCCCGCTATGACCTCGACATGGCATTCTCGCTCGGGATGGAGAACAAATCATGACTCACCGAACAGCGCTGCTCTTCGGCGCAACGGGTCTGGTCGGACACCAGTGCCTCAAACAGTTGCTCGCAGAGGAAACGTACAGCAATGTTGTACTCTTTCTTCGTAATCCCGTGCCGATGACGCACCCGAAGCTCAAGCAGCACACGATCAACTTCGACCAGCTTCAGAAACATGCCGATCTCATTCGGGGCGATGATGTGTACTGGTGCCTCGGCACGACGATGCGCAAAGCCGGATCGCAAGAAGCCTTTGAAAAAGTCGACTACACCTATCCGCTTGAGATTGCCAGGCTCGCATCGGCGAATAACGTGCAGCAATTTGTGCTCGTAACCTCTGTTGGCGCAGACCCTTCCTCGGCGAATTTCTACTTGAAGACCAAGGGGCGAGTAGAAGAAGCGCTGAAAACTGTTCCGTTTCACTCCGTGCTCATTTTTCGTCCCTCTTTTCTTCTGGGCAACCGTCAGGAATTCCGACTCGGCGAGCGGATCGGCATTACCGCCGTGCGTGCTCTCACTTCAGCGCCCATCGATGCGCTCAAGAAATATCGCCCGATTCCAGCGTCGGTCGTAGCGTCCGCAATGGTGAAGAAGGCATTGGAGCATCTCGAAGGCGTCCACGTGTTCGAGTCGGATGAGATCCAATCCATCGGCATCGCATGATTCCCTGGGAACTTCCTCTTCTCTTTGTCGCGGGTATCGCCTCGGGATTCCTCAACGTCATGGCAGGCGGCGGCTCAACGCTCACGCTGCCGCTTCTCATCTTCATGGGACAGTCCAGCGCGCTGGCAAACGGAACCAACCGCGTCGCCATCCTCATTCAGAATATCGCCGCCGTAGCATCGTTTCGCCGACTCGATGTTCATGAATTCAAGCGCAGTTTTTCTTACACGCTCTGGGCTATGCCGGGAGCGATTGCTGGAGCGGTCCTCGGTGTCATAATCAGCCATGAAGCTTTCCAGAAAATTTTGGGCGTCGTGATGATTGCGACAATCTTTTCTCTTTTCATCCCCTCCCCCGCAACACAAACCACTCCAGACCAGAGTCGCAAAAGTTCCTGGCCTATTTATCCCGTCATGCTCTTCATCGGATTCTACGGGGGATTCATTCAGGTCAGCGTCGGGTTTCTCTTCATGGTCGCGCTTTACCACATCGAGAAGCTGAACCTCGTCTACGTGAACATGCACAAGGTGACGATCGTGCTGATGTACATGGTGCCCGCGCTTGCGATTTACGCGTGGACGGGGAACGTCGATTGGATGTTAGGGATCGTGCTCGGCATCGGCAGCGCAATCGGCGGTTGGTGGGCAGCGCATGCGTCGGTAAAAAAGGGAGAGAAGTTTATTCGCGCTGTGTTAGTTGCCGCGATTATGTTGATGGCGTTGAAGTTGTTTGAGGTTTTCTAAAACCTTCCGAAGGTTTCCGCCTGAGGTGGACAAGTAGAACCTTCGGAAGGTTCACCCAGATGAAAAGGAATATCCTCTCTACCCTCAAAGCCTACGGCCCCGGCATCGCCGTCGCCGCCACCGGTGTCGGTGCGGGCGACCTCGTTGCCGCGTCGGTAGCGGGAGCGAAGTTCGGAACGGTCATTCTCTGGTCGGCACTGTTGGGTGCGATCATCAAATTCGCGCTCAACGAAGGCGTTGCCCGCTGGCAGCTCGCCACTGGCTCGACGATGATCGAAGGCTGGTTCTCGAAACTTCCGCGCGTCATCTCCTACTATTTCCTCGTCTATCTCATCCTCTGGTCGTTTATCGTCGCCGCGGCGCTGATCTCCGCGTGCGGGCTTGCCGGGCACGCAATCTTCCCGCAGCTCTCCGTCAACGCGTGGGGCATCATTCACTCGGTGCTCGGCGTCGTGCTGGTCTATGTCGGACGCTACCGGCTGTTCGAGAAGCTGATGGAGCTCTTCACCGCGTTGATGTTCATTACTGTCCTGTACTGTGCCGTGATGATCAAGCCGGATTTCTCATCGCTCGTTCCGTCATTGTTCATTCCCACATTGCCGGAGGGGTCGGCGAAATTCATCCTGAGCGTCATGGGCGGCGTGGGAGGAAGCGTAACGCTCTTGAGCTACGGGTACTGGATTCGTGAGAAACAGTGGGAGGGGAAAGACCTTCATCGCCACACACAGCGCGACCTCGGTCTTGCTTACACGCTCACGGGACTGTTTGGCGCAGCGATGATGATGATCGCTGCCGGCGTGAACCCCGCCGTGATGACCGGAGATTCCATGGCGCTTGAAGTGGGTCAGCGGATCGGCAGCGTCATTGGTCCAACGGGCAAGTGGATGTTCCTGCTCGGCTTTTGGGGCGCGGTGTTCACCTCGCTCTTCGGCGTGTGGCAAAGCGTGCCATACTTCTTCGCGGATTGCATCGCAAGCATCAAACGCAGCACTGATACTCGACTACTCCCCGCCCCAACGTCCCAGCTGTTCGGGACGGGCGGGCACTACTCCATCACTCCAGATTCTTGGTATTACAAAGGCTTTCTGCTCTACCTCGCCTTCCCGCCAATGTTGCTCTTGTTGTTCGGTAAGCCGGTCTGGGTGATTGTGATTTACTCGGTGGTCAGCGCGTTCTTTATGCCGTTCCTCGCGGCAACGTTGCTCTATATGAACAACAAGCAGCAGTGGGTCGGCGAGCTGAAGAACAGGTTGATAACGAATGCTCTGCTTGTCCTGTCATTGGTGCTTTTCGGGTATCTTGCGATAACGGAAATTCTGGACGCGCTGAAGTAAGCGGCTCCTGAGCGAGTCCGTGTCCGTTTCCAAAACGAGTCGAAGGGTTGCATCTCCGCTTCCTTCCCCGTAGATTTCTCCACCTCCGCATCATCTTTATCTTCTGCACATCAACAAGGAGACCGTACCATGCGCAAGTATTTGTTTCTACTTTCCGCGGCAGTAATTTCTCTTGTCCATGCTCAAGAATCCCGACTCCTTCGCCAACCGACGGTCAGCGCGACACAGATCGCTTTTGTGTACGCGAGCGACCTCTGGGTCGTCGAACGCACCGGCGGAGCTGCTCGCCGCCTCACCACGGCAGAAGGCGCGGAAACCGAGCCGCGCTTCTCGCCCGACGGCAAATGGATCGCCTTCACCGGCCAGTACGACGGCAACACCGATGTCTTCATCGTTCCATCATCGGGCGGAGAACCGAAACGCTTGACCTACCATCCCGGCGCCGACATTGTCCGAGGCTGGACGCTCGACGGAAAATCGGTCGTCTTTTCTTCCGCACGAACGAGCGCGCCCACCGGCTACCCGCGGCTCTGGAAAATCTCGACCGAAGGCGGAATGCCGGAACCCCTGCCGCTTCAGTCGGCACACAAAGCGGCGTTCTCTCCCGACGGCAAGCGGCTCGCGTACGTTCCGTTCGCCGAGGCCAACGCCATCTGGCGGCATTATCGCGGAGGACGAACGACGCCGGTCTGGATCGTCGATTTGAATTCGCTCGACCTTGAAAAAATTCCGCGTACCAACAGCACCGACACCGACCCGATCTGGATCGGCGACAACGTCTACTTCACCTCCGACCGCAACGGGACGACGAACCTGTTTTCCTATAACACCCGTACGAAGGAAGTCCGGCACGCTACGCAGCATAACGACTACGACATTCGCTCGGCATCTGCAGGCGCGGGTATGATCGCGTACGAGCAGGCGGGATGGATTCATCTGTTCGATCCGAGCACGGGGAAATCCTCGAAGGTTTCCATCACGGTAGCTGGTGATCTTCCCTGGTCGCGTCCCCGTATGGCGAAAGTGGGCGAAGCGATCCGCAACAGGGACATCTCCCCGACCGGCGTGCGCGCCGTGTTTGAAGCGCGCGGCGACATCTTCACCGTGCCGGCGGAAAAAGGCGACGTCCGCAACCTCACGAACACCACCGGCGTCCACGACCGCAGTCCGGCCTGGTCTCCCGACGGCAAATGGATCGCCTGGTTCTCCGACGAGGGCGGAGAGTATCAACTGAAGATCGGCGAGCAATCGGGGCTCGAGCCGCCACGCGTCATCAAATTCGAGAAGCCGAGCTTCTACTATGTTCCCACCTGGTCGCCCGACAGCAAGAAGCTTGCGTTCACCGACAATCATTTGAATCTGTGGTATCTCGACGTCAGCACCGGCAAGCCGGTCAAAGTCGACACAGACACGTACGACCATCCCCAGCGCACGCTCTCTCCGGTCTGGTCGCCCGATTCAAAGTGGCTCGTCTACACCAAGCGGCTCGACAACCACATGCACGCGGTCTTCTTTTATTCGCTGGCTGATGGAAAGTCGCGGCAGGCGACCGACGGACTGTCCGACGCGATCTCGCCGTCGCTCGACCCGAAAGGAAAATATCTCTACTTCCTCGCGAGCACGAACTTCGGCTTGAACACCGGCTGGTTAGACATGACGTCGTACGAGCGGCCCGTCCAGCGCAGCGTCTACTTGATGGTGCTGGCGAAAGAGATGCCGTCGCCGCTTGCGCCGGAAAGCGATGAAGAAAAGGACACCACGGCTGCTGCAAAGCCTGCGGAGAAAGAAAAAAAGAAGGACGACGCGTCGTCGAAAGATATGCGCGTGGATTTCGACGGCATCGACCAGCGTATCGTTGCCATCGAGAAAATTCCTGCGCGCAATTATACCTCGCTGACGGCGCTTGAGGGCGCGGTTCTCTATCTCGAAAACGTCCCGAATCAAACGGGCCAGTCGCTTCACAGTTTCGATTTGAAGAAGCGCGAGTCGACGGAAATTCTCAAAGGCATCAACAGCTACACCGTCTCCGAGAACGGGAAGAAGCTGCTTTACTCCGCACCGAACAACGTGTGGGGCATCATCGACCCGTCAAAAGCAGGCAAAGTCGGTGATGGTAAACTGAACAACGCGGCGATGGAAGTGAAGATCGACCCGAAAGCTGAGTGGGCGCAGATGTTCGAAGAAGCGTGGCGCATCAATCGCGATTTCCTCTACGACCCGAACATGCACGGCGCCGACTGGAGGACGATCAAGGCAAAATATCAGCCGTGGGTGGACTATGTGCGACATCGGTCCGACCTCTCTTATGTGCTGGCACATATGATGGGTGAGTTAGTCATCGGCCATAGCTACATTCAGGGCGGCGATGCACCGACTCCGCCGCAGGTGCAAGTCGGCTTGTTAGGCGCGGATTATTCTATAGAAAACAATTTGTATCGCATCAGCAAAATCTACACGGGCGAGAATTGGAACCCCGACCTCCGCGCACCGTTGACCGAGCCTGGCATCAACGTCTCAGTTGGCGATTACATCCTCTCTGTCAACGGACGGACGCTGCGGTACCCGGCGAACATCTACAGTCTGTTCGAGGCAACCGCGGGAAAGCAGACCGTGTTGTTCGTGAACAACCGACCGACGGAGCAAGGCGCGCGCAAAGTAACCGTCGTGCCAGTGAGCAGTGAAACGACGTTGCGTCAACGAGCGTGGATTGAGGACAACCGGCGCAAGGTGGAGAAAGCATCGAACGGACGGCTCGCCTACGTCTATCTCCCCAACACAGGCGGCGCGGGCTATGCGAACTTTAACCGCTACTACTACTCGCAGATGGGCAGGCAGGGCGCGGTGATCGACGAGCGCTTCAACGGCGGAGGCTCGGCTGCGGATTACATCGTGGATATGCTCGACCGGCCGCTGCTCAATTACTGGGCAACGCGCGACGGAAAAGATTTTCGCACGCCGCTTGCTGGGATAGATGGCCCGAAGGTCATGATCATCAATGAGTACGCCGGCTCGGGCGGCGACGCGCTGCCGTATTATTTCCGCGACCGCAAGCTCGGCCCGCTCGTGGGCACGCGTACGTGGGGCGGCCTGGTAGGCATCTATGATTATCCGATTCTGATCGATGGCGGTTCTGTCACGGCACCTCGTGTCGCATTCTACAACAAGCAGGGCAACTGGGAAGTGGAGAACGAAGGCGTTCCGCCCGACATCGAAGTCGAGCAACTGCCAAAAGCGTGGCAGGGCGATCGCGACCCGCAGCTCGACCGGGCAATCGACGAAGCGCTGAAACTTCTTGAAAAGAATCCGCCCAAGAAAGTGCAGCGCGCGCCGTTTCCAAAGCGGGTGAAGTAAGATGGGCAATGTGAGTTATGAGCGAGTTTGAACAACAAGAGAACTGAATGAATCTCTAAGGGAGGAATCATGGAACGAAAAAATATTTCCAGTAATACCATCTGGGAAAATGCCGTCGGTTATTCACGCGCGGTTCGGGTTGGAAACCAGGTCTTTGTCTCCGGCACCACCTCTATCGACGAAAACGGTATCGTGTCGGGCGCAAAAAATCCGTACGCCCAGACTCTACAATCGCTGAAGAACATCGAAAAGGCGCTGCAGCAAGCCGGAGCGAGCCTCGAGCATGTCGTCCGCACGCGCATCTTTTGCACCAATATGGCTCAGTCGGAAACCATCGGCAAGGCGCACAATGAGGTGTTCAGCAAGATCCGGCCAGCCACGACAATGGTGCAGATCCAGCGGCTCATCAGTCCCGACATGCTTGTCGAGATCGAAGCGGATGCGGTGATCCCCGGTTGACGCAAGGAATCTCCTTGGACAACCCGATTCTCCAGAGTATTACCCTCTATCCCATCAAGGCGCTTGATGGGATAGCTGTTTCATCGGTGAAGGTCGCTTCCGGTGGAGCGCTCGAAAACGACCGCGCGTATGCTCTGCTCGATGAGCGCGGGAAACAGGTCCGGGGCAAGAGCAACAAGATGGTACATTTGCTTCGATCGAAGTACGACCTCGACGCGCAGACCGTGACAATGGCCATCCAGGGAAAAGAAGAGTCGTTCACGTTCTATCTGCAAAGCGAGCAACGAAAGCTCGAGTCGTGGTTCAGCGACTTCTTCGGCTTCCGCGTCTATCTTGTTCACAACGCTCACAGCGGCTATCCCGACGACCGGAAAGCGTGGGGACCAACCATTGTCAGTGAAGCATCGCTTGAGAAAGTCGCTGAATGGTTTCCGGGATT
>CAYJSZ010000110.1:0-7532 GCA_964372545.1 uncultured Ignavibacteriaceae bacterium | reverse complement strand
AGGGTAAAACTTTAATCATTTAAGTTTTTAGCACTGCGAAAATAGACATGGAGCCTGGGTCGCCCCCCCTCGGGGGCACGACACTCCAGCATACCGGTAATCCCTCTACGTACTTTTCCACGATTTCTACGTTAGTCAGTTCCTTTTTTCTTCGTTTTTTAGAACGTACTGCCACATTTCTCATCCGCAGTTTTTCATCTACGGTTACCACCGTAGGCAACTCCGTTTCTCACCGTATTTTTCCAAATCACGCCGTTCGTGTTATATATCAGAATTTTTTTAGCTCTATCTTAGGATGCGAAAAACCCACTAAGTACTTATTTCATCAAAACTTACCACGGGGGAGGGGAGCGGGAATTATGTTGCCGTTAAAGATTCTTGTAGCGGACGACCATGAGGAGTTTCGTCGCGTGGTCCATGAATTTTTGGACAGACTGCCGAACATCTTTGTTGTCGGTGAAGCGTCCGACGGACAAGAAGCAGTGGAACAGGTGGAGCGTCTTCGTCCCGACGTTGTGCTCATGGACATCTCCATGCCGCGCCAAAATGGTTTGGAGGCGACGCGCATCATCAAAGAGCGATGGCCTCTGACCAAAGTTGTCATCGCAACCATGCACGACAATCCAATGTATCGCATCCAAGCGCTCGAGGTTAAGGCGGATGAGTTCATTCTCAAATCGACCCTGAAGCCGAGCTTGGAATCGACACTGAGCGTGTATACACGAGAAAACGGGGGCTAAACAAGCTCGGAATTTTCGAGCGGCTCTCAGACACGCGTTGAGCGTGTTTAAAGTACGCGATAATGCTTTTGAATTGTTTTGACCAGTTCAATGCGATGACGCTATTTCATCAATCACCCCTTAATAAGGTTTTATCCCAGTACATTACGTGAGATGGGTTTTCCACATATTGCTCATCTGGTTGCTTGCCACGTTCAACGTCGGCAGCGAAGGGTTCGCGGTACATTGGCATAAGTGTTTACAGCGTCTTAACGCATGATGAAGAGCTTTTTATCGAAGTGAAGAATAAAGTCCTACATATTAACCTAAAGTTATTCAGCATCGCTCTTTTAGCCTTCATTGCGCTGGGTAGTTCAGTTGTGACCGCCCAGTCAACGCAATGGGTGGGAAGCGTTAGCACTGTTTGGGACAACGCAGCTAACTGGAATAACGGAGTCCCTAATTCCACTAGATCGGCAGTGATTAAAAGTGCAACATTTGCTCCTACCGTTCCTGCTACCGGAGCGAATGTGCTTGACGTTGATATTCAAGCAGGGGGCACTTTAAACTTTGCCTCAGGCTCAATTCTCACCGTCTATGGGACTGGCGGTTTGAAAAACACGGGTACCATCAATTTGGATGGTGGTCAGATCATTTTCAAACAAAACGTTACGTTGTTCAACGGTGGAGTGTTTAATGCCCAGACGGGGACTGTGCAGATGAATGGAGGAACGTGGCAAAACAATTCGGGTTCAACTTTCAACCCTGGCACCAGCACGTTTATTTTTGATGGGACGGCAAACCAAACCATTATTGGCGATATGACATTCTATAATGTTATTTTCACTTCAGCTGGAACTATTACAGCTCAAGGCAATATCAACGTATTAAACGATGCGACGATAGATGCCGGTACGACGCTCGATATGGGTACCTTCACTTTAGATGTTCAAGGAACGTTTACCAACAACGGTACAGCCACGGTCTCCAGGCCGTACATTACCGCAGCATCCACACCCAGTCTAACACAGGTGGATGTAACATTCAGTGAAAACTTAGATCAAACCAGCGCTGAAACAGCTTCAAACTATGCCATCGATCAAGGCATTACCGTGTCGTCTGCACAGCGAGATGCTACGAATAACGCCGTGGTGCATCTGACTGTTTCCACCTTGACGATTGCTACCGAATACACGCTGACAGTCAATCAAGTAAAGGATCTCGCAGGTAATAGTGTCTCGACGGACCATAAAAAAAGATTCATTGCACAACTGCCGGCGACTTACTACAGCCGGACGAATGGGAACTGGAATACAGCAAGCACCTGGTCAAATACTAGTCACACCGGAGCGGCGGCATCAACGGTGCCAGGAAGCGTTGCCGGCGACTTGGTAATCATCGGTAACAGCAACACCATTACGCTGGATGTGAATGTGAGTAATCTGACATCGGCCACGGTGAACTCAACAGGGATGCTCAACACCGGAACATTTGTCATCAGCGGGACTGGGACGTTTACGCTGAATTCGGGCGGAACGCTTGGCATCGGGTCGGCAGATGGAATCACCTCCTCTGGCGCGTCCGGGAACATTCAGGTAACCGGAACGCGAACTTACGACACCGGCGCAAATTATACCTACGACGGAAGTGCAAGCCAGGCAACGGGGAACGGCCTTCCTTCGACTGTTAATAACCTTACCATCAACAACTCTGGCGGCACAGTGACACTGACCGGTAGCGTTGCTGTCAGTGCCACGTTTGCCCTCACGCAAGGAACAGTTGCTGTCGGCTCAAACACCCTGACGCTCAACGGTACGGTCACGAGCGGCGGGACGTTGACGAGCGGGACGACAGGTACCGTCAGTTACAATCAATCTTCCGCCGGCCAAACAGTCCTCGCAGCCAGCTATGGTAATCTGACTTTCAGCAATTTCAACAAGACGCTTCCTAGTGGCACGGTTGGCATCGCCGGCACGTTCACTCCGGGCAGCGCAACAGTCCACACGGTCACGGGCAACACGATTGATTTCAACGGTACTGGCGCGCAGAACATTCCGACGTTTAACGGAACAACGACAGGCTATAACAATCTGACGACGACCGGCAACGGATCGACGAAGACTGTTACGGGTGACATTAGGGTGGGCGGTACTTTCACAAATGGTGCAGCTAGTAACGATGTCACAACGAACGTTCAATCGAATACCCTGACAATTGTGGGTACGCGTTCGCAAGGCAGCGCTAACAGCAAGATGCAGTTTGGCGGTGCCAGCAACGGACTGGTCTTTACAACCGGTATTGTTGAATACAACGGCACTAACCAGACGATTACTGGCGCGAGCGACCCATCGACATTGTATTATGCTTCGTTGTTGCTTTCCAACAGCGGAACGAAGACAGTCACTGGTGCAACGAGCATCGTCCGGACGACCAGCAGCTTGTCTGTTAGCAGCGGCATCACGCTTAGTGTTTCATCAACTGGCGATCTAAGAGTCGAGGGTAACTTAACGAACAATGGTTCAGTCACGAACGACGGCACCATAACGGTTGGAAACTAAATCATCAAGTCAGCAATGACTAATCACAAACTAACAAACACGAAGGAGGTGAACGTTATGCGTTACGATGAACTTCAACCGCCGTAGCTCAAAACAGTGACGCATCGTAACGTGCGTCCAACGGTTGTCCTCTGAGTCCCGATAAGAGCAATCGGGATCGTCGACAAGGACAACTAGACGATTCACTATTCACAATTAACTATTTACGATTCACAGTTTTTCAAAGGAGCTACAAAGTCATGAAAACGCAGTCTGTTGTTTCTGGAAGCGAACCTGCAGCGGCAGGAGTCCATCGCTTCAAACTTGTTGCAGATTCACAAACAACCGACAATTCATTCACCCCGTTAACGCCCGTCCGACCGGACAGTCGTCCGGGCGGGGGGTTCACCAAAACAAAAAGGAGTACAGTCATGAACTACAGAAATTCTCTCACTCGCTTTCTGCAGAAAGGACTCCTGGCCTTCGTTGCCTTGGTCCTTGTTGCAGGATTGGCGTTTGGCCAGGATTTGATCGTTGGAGCCAATGCCAGTTTCAGCGGTTCCGGTACTTTCAATGTCAAAGGGAAAATTGATAACTCAGCGAAGTCGAGCGCGACGACGATCGGAGGCACCGTCAATCTGAGCGGTGGTTTACAGGATATCGGTGCGACCGGGGGTGGCGCATTGACATTTTCGACATTAAACCCCCAGGGCACTGACGATAAAACGATGATTGTTGATGTCACGGTCTCCAGCGCACTCACAGTGAACATCGCCGTCGATAAGTTCCTCGATGTGAAGGCTAAGACGCTCAACATCGGCGGGACCTCTACACTGACAGCCGGATCCCTCAAAGTAAGTGACGCAGGCAGCAGGGTCAATTATACCAGAGACGACGGCACAGCGCAGGTGGCCCTCGGCTTGACCTACGCTGGTACACTCGGCATGTCCGGGAGTTCGGCGAAGTCGCTGAGTGCTGCAACGTCGGCCGCCACGCTCTCTCATACGGGGGGAGGTCTGACGGCCGATCAGGATCTTACGGTTACGGGTACAGCGGCCTCTGCCATCGGAACGCTGACCAATGTGAGCGCGAATAAGAAGCTCTTGAAAAACAACACGGGCACGCTCACCATTGCTACCGTTAGCGGTAATGCCGGGACGATCGACCTGACGGCTGCCGGCATTGTCAACTTCACCGGTGCTGTCACCAGTGGTGGGACCATCCAGGCATCCGCCGGTACCCTCGATTTCGATGGGAACGTTAACAATACTGGTGGAACCATCAAGCTCACCTCGAGCGCTTCAGCTAACTTTGGCGGCACGTTTGCAGACGCGACCGAAGCCGGGACTTTGACCCTCTCGAGTACGTCGACGGTTACGTACGATGGGGGCTCGGCGCAGAATATTGGTCCAGCCACCTACGGTACCCTGAACATGTCCGGTGCAGGAGTGAAGACTGCGTTGGGCAATCTGACAATTGCCACGGCCTTCGACAACGGCACAGCAACGACCGATATTGGTACCTTCACGCTTGGAGGCAATGGAGCGAAGACACAGGCTTCTGGCGGTACGATGCGATTCGGTGGAACGAACAACGGGCTGCTCATTACCGCCGGAACAGTGGACTATAACGCCAGCTCGGGTACGCAGATCGTTGCCGGCCATGCGACGGACAAATATGCTACTCTGCTCTTCACAGTTGGTGGAACGAAAGAGATCTCTGCTAACGTGAGAGTCGCAACGTCAGGGAATTTGACGATTGCTGCTTCCGTGACTGCCGAGGTGAAGGCCACCGGCCAGATGTTAGTTGACGGTAATCTGACTGTGAACGGTTCGCTCACGAACGCCGGCACAGTCACGGTTGGTCAATAACAGCGTTTATGCGACGAAACACAGTTCCATTTTTTTTGAGAACAATATGGAGGCCGCTAACCATGGCTAGGACATCCTAGGCAAAAACTATCATGGAGCAGTTTACTCCTTCTGCTCCACTTTGGACAGTACCATGGGAAATTACTCCTGCACTTCATGCAGAGAGAAGTTTGTCTACTCCATTGATGAAGAAAAAAACGAATCAGCGCGGTCAGTTTTTTTGGTGAATGAAAAAGAAATAACAATGTTCTCATGACGACGAAAGACAACATTCAGACACAAGGTTTGCCGGGAAGACTCCGCTCAAGTCTTCCGTGGCAGACCGTCCATTGTGCTGTAGTAAAGTGATTCGGGAGAAGGCGAGGTTCTGCTCCTCCTCGCTTTCTTTCCGGATACGGTACTAATGCAGATTCTAAAAAATGATCTTGCATTTTTCGTCGCCATCCGATAAATCGGACGGCTCCGATGCTCAAAAAACCCCTGCGGGGTTTCGATAAACAAAGGCGTCGACTTCAAGTCGATGCCGGGGAATCAAACCAAGGCGACAAGATTATTTATTGGAAATAGCACTAGGTTCTAGAAAGACAATAGGATTCTGTCTTAGCGGAGTTAGGTTCAAAGCAATTATGAATAAACAGGTTTCAATGCTGAACAACAGCTCTCTGAGATATGCAAAGCAGTTGATGCGATTCAACTTCTTTGCATTGCCCGGAGATTTCAAGAGTGAGTTTGCTATCAAACGTCAAGGTGACCTCATGGTCGCACTAAACAGTAATCAACGATACCGTCGAGAACACCGGACGCGAGCACACCCAAGAATTGTCTCGAGTCTGATCGTACTCCTATTGTCGATGAGTTTTGTCTTCGTTAGTCGAAGTCAAAACTTGATCAACAACGGGACTATCACGAATACCGGCACGATGAAAGTGAAAAATCAGGTGACCGGTTTTCCCGCTGCCATCGATGGTGTGTTCGAATACTTTGGCGCGAATCAAGATGTTCCGGCCTCCCAATACCAAAATCTTGTCTTAAGTGGCTCCGGTCAAAAGACGACAACCGGCGGTAACTTTACAGTCACCCAGAATATTACAATTGCTGCTGCTGTGACATTAAAAGTTCAAACTGGATCCGTCGTTACATTAGGAGGGACGTTAACAGAAAACGGATACCTTGAAGGAAGCATAAGCAAAACGACTAACCTTACAGGCTTGACAACAACGTCGGATTTTGGTGGAATAGGCGCCACGGTTTCCTGGACGGGGGCAGCGCCGGGTACAACGACGGTCAACAGGGTTTCAGGCATTGCATCGACAGGGAATGCCAACCAGTCTATCTTACGGTATTATGACATCGCACCGACATTCAACACAGGTTTAGGTGTGGAGTTTGTTTTCCGCTATTCGGATAACGAGCTGAATGGACAGGATACGAATACTTTAGAGTTATGGAGGTCGATAGACGGAGGTGTAACGTGGAGACGGCAGGGTGGAACAGTGAATACTGTCTTGCGAACGATTACCAAGTCCGGTATACGATCGTTAAGTCGCTGGACGGCCTCTGACGCAACGCATCTCCTCGGTCCGGCTGACTATGAATGGGTGGCGAAGAACATCGCACTTACTGCGGGCAACAATGCAAGTGGAGCGGTCAGCACTTCCTTGCCAGCGTTCGAAGTACTGGTGACTGATGCCTATAATAATCCAATTTCTGGCGTATCAGTTACATTCGCACTTGCGAGCGTTCCCGGTGGAGCATCGGGACAAAGCATTAGCGCTACGAATGTGACAACCGATGCTAATGGAAAAGCTTCCACGACACTCACGCTCGGGAATGTGGCGGGTGCGTACACAGTCACTGCGAGCGCTGCTGGTTTAGTCGGAAGTCCGCTCACCTTTACTGCGACAGCAACATCAGGAGATGGCGGCGGTGGAGGAGGTGGAGGAGGAGGTGGTGGTGGAGGCGGAGGAGCTGCTTCAATCATTCAGATTTCGGGAAGTAACCAAACAAAGCCGATCAATTCGGAACTATCTGCTCCATTTAAAGTGCGAGTACTGAACAGTGGGAACAATCCTGTTGGAGGAGTTAAAGTAGTGTTTGCGATCTCTAGTAAACCCGCAAACGCCACAGGTCCATCGCTGAGTACGGATAGCATCAATACGAATTTCAACGGCGAAGCATCCACAGTACTGACTCTCGGTAACAAAGTTGGAGTCTATACCGTTACTGCAACTTCAACGGGTCTTGCTGGCAGCCCGATCACCTTTACGGCGACTGCGGTTTCCGGAGAGGCTGCGTCGGTCGTTCTTGTTTCTGGAGATGGTCAGACTGGATTGGTGAGCAGTAGATTGACTCAACCTTTCAAAGCTTCTATTCTCGACGTGGGTGGCAATGGAGTGGGAGGAGTG
>CAYJSZ010000109.1:1471-7598 GCA_964372545.1 uncultured Ignavibacteriaceae bacterium | reverse complement strand
ATTCCGGCAGCTTCGGCTCGGCGAAAATCGTTTTCTCGCGCTCCAGTGTAACCGTTCCGGCATGAGCCCCCCTGGGTTTGCGCACGTATTTCCGTTCCGTCATCGCAACGGGAACGAGCTTCGCGTTCCTCATCTTGCTGTAATACGCGGCGATGCCGGCCGCCTGCTGAATCGATAGTTTGTTCGGCTCGCCTTTGCCCGTCCCAACTTTCAGCACCACGTGAGAACCGCTCGACCCGCGCGCGTGGAACCAGAGGTCGTGCGGCTTGGCATATTTCATGGTCAACAGATCGTTGTTCTCACTGCTTTTGCCGGCCCAGACCTGAAATCCGCCGGCGACCGTGAAGACGCGGAAGGGGACTTGTTCGGTTTGCTTCGATTGTGACGACGTGCTGAGCTTGAATCCCAAATCCGACAGCTTCTCCAGGCGAGCGGCGAGAAATTCCGCATACAGGTCGGCCTCGTCGATAGACTCGAGTCGTTCGAGCAGCTCGCGGGCAGTCGCGACTCGCCGCTGCAGCTCTCCCTTCCGTTTCTCGTGGTCGACGATGCCGTGACGGATTTTCTTCGCCTTCTCAAAATACCGTTCTGCGTTTTTCACCGGAGTGAGAGCGGGGTCGAGAGAAATCGTCAACACCTCTAGGGTCGGCGAAAACATATCCACAAACTCGACGTGCCTCATGCCTTTGTGGAGAGAGGCGAGGTTTGCCATCAACACCTTTCCCATCGCTTCGTAGGATGCTGCACGCGCAAGGGATTCTTCTTCCTCTGCCATCTTTTCCAGCGTTCGCCCTTCCCTGGCAGCGGTCTGTTCAAGAAATCCAACCAGCCGTTTGTATTCCTCATCAAAGCCTTTCTGTTTGTGTGAGGCGCTCAGGAATGCTCGGATCGCGGTGTGGACGGAGTCGAATTCTTCACACCGGAGGTGACTGAGGTGTTCCAGCGGTATGATAGAAAAAACCTTCGCTGCTCTGTCTTCATAGTAGAGACGCGGCGACGGATGTTCGGTCAATTGTTTCCGCACAATCTCGCTCATGTCAAACAGCCGTTGCATCTCCTGGTCTGAGAGCCCAGCGGGAGGAATATTCCCCGCAAGATTCGCCCGATGCAGAAGCTCTCGCGTTCCTTCAACGCCAAGCCGCGGAAAACAACTTTTCAGCATTTTTTCCAGGTCCTCGTTTTCTGCCTTCAATCGGTTCCTCAGATCAGCCATGTTCTCTACCGGCCGTTCAAAGGCCCTCTCCTCTACCGGCTTACCGGTCGTTTCTTTGGGCTTCAAGAAGGCATCGTGAATAATATTCTTTTCATCGACGAGCAACACATTTGCTTTCGAACCGAAAAGTTGAATAACCAAACTATTCAGACCGTTGGTGGTGATGATCATTTTCCGGTCGGAGGGGTGCATGTAAACTTCGTTCACGAGCGACCCGGTGATGGCCGGAAAGAGATCAACCGAGTTCTTTCGCGCGCGCGGGTATTCTTCACGGCAGAAAATGTAGTTTCTTGCCGGTTCGCACGAGACGACAATATGGCCTTCGTCTTTTTCTGTGGTACACGTGATGACGAGCTCGTTGCGATGCTGCGTGAAGATCTGTGTCAGGGTCGACCCCGCGAATCTTCGGTGGAGATCGCGGGCAATGAGGCGCAGTGTGTAATAGTTCGTGATCATAGGAGTTGTCGGCGGCAGAGAAAGTCCATAAAATTCGACCGAAAAGCAACGATGCCTGAAACCGTGGATCAAAAATGAGCGACAAACTTTGTCTTGCCGGCACTCTAAAATTTCCGTACATTAATGCTGCAATTCGATCATACTGGGCCACAAAGGCACGAAGACACCAAGAAAATCAGAGTTAAAAATCCCTTCATACAGAGGGTTCTTCGTACTCACCTGACTGTTTGACGATGAATCCCTTCTGTTGTTATCCAGAAATCAAGCAATTGTTCTTTTGTGTCTTGGTATCTTAGTGGCAGAGTAGTTAAGCTGTTTGGTAAAAAAGAAAGGTAGTTCGAGCGTGATTGCAAGCATGACCGGCTATGGCCGGGCAGAAGTAACGAAAAAAGGAAAGACTGCAACCGTAGAGGTGCGGAGCGTGAACAGCCGCTTCCTCGAAGTTTCTGCACGGCTGCCCCGGACGCTTTCGCAGCGTGAGAACGACGTCAAAGAACTCGTGCGGAAATATGTGAATCGCGGTAAGGTAAGCGTCGTAGTGACGCTGGAGGCAGAAACGAATGGCGCTGCCCCGCTCAAGATCAACGTCGACGCCGCCAAAGCATATTACAGGCTTCTGGAACAGTTGCGCAATGAAGTGAAGCTGAAAGAGCCGGTTAGTCTGAGCCATTTGCTGCAATTCTCCGAGGTGCTTGAGGCGGCGGAGGGCAGCGAGTCGGGCGAGAAGGAATGGCAGGTGGTGGAGCAGACGATGCACAGGGCGATGAAAGAGTTTAACCAGATGCGCGAGAAGGAGGGTAAGGAGTTGGCAAAAGATTTGAAAAAGCGCATCGAGTGGATTGGGGCGACGCTGGAGAAAATAGAAAAGCTCTCGAAAAGCCGCATTCCGGAAGAGCGCCAGCGACTCTACGAAAGGGTGGCGCAGCTCCTTGAGGATAAAATCGTTATCGACCAGAATCGGTTGGAGCTGGAAATTGTGCTGCTCTCGGAGAAACTCGATGTCACGGAAGAATGCGTCCGCTATCGCAGCCATAACAAGTTCTTCCTCGAAGCGATGGCGAATGAGGATTCAGCGGGCCGGAAGCTGAACTTCCTCGTGCAGGAGATGAATCGCGAAGCGAACACCATCGGCTCGAAATCCAGCGATTCCGCCATCGCGCATCTCGTCGTGAGACTGAAAGAAGAGCTGGAGAAGGTCAGAGAGCAGATCCAGAACATTGAGTAGTGATTGGTTAAATGGTGATCGGTTAATTACGAACTGTGTTAATGCAACGTACTTCTTACCTGCTCACCAATTAACCGGTCAACCAGTTCACCAATGCCACGCGGAAAGCTCATCGTCCTGTCAGCACCCAGTGGATCGGGAAAAACCACCATCGCCAAGGCAATCTTGCGGGCATATCCGGCGATGTTGTTTTCCGTTTCCGCAACCACGCGCGAGCAGCGGCAGGGAGAGACAAACGGTAAGGATTATTTTTTCCTGAGGACGGAGGAGTTCCAGGAGAAGATTCGGCGTGGAGAGCTCGTCGAGTGGGAACGCTATCCCGACGAGACTCACGGCAACTACTACGGTACGCTGAAGAGTGAGGTTGACCGGGCGCTGGAACAAGGCAGCGTGATGCTCTTCGATGTCGATGTCAAAGGCGCGCTTTCGATAAAACGCATCTACAGTCATGAGGCAGTGCTGATTTTCATCAAGCCGCCAAGTCTCGCAGCGTTGCAACAGCGGCTCTTGATGAGGAAGACGGAAGACGAAGCGACCGTCCGACAACGACTTGACCGCATGCCGATGGAAATGGAACAGGGGTCGAAGTTTGATTATCAGGTGGTGAATGACCGCCTTGATGAGGCGATAGCGCAGGTCGAGAAAATCATCAGCCAACATACACATTTAGAAGTACTGCAACAGTAAGGAGAAGAAGAAGCTATGACAGTGAAACCAGTCGACATGGAAAAATTCTACGGCAAGATCGGCGACATCTATGAAGCCATCGTGGTGACGTCGAAGCGGGCGCGGCAGATTCATTCGGAGCTGAAGATCGAATTGAACCAGCGCCTCGAAACCATCCAGCAGCTGACGGCGACGACGGAAACCGAGGAAGAGCTCAACGGAGCCAGCGCCAATCCCGACCAGCTCAAGATCAGTCTCGAATTTGAACATCGAGCAAAGCCCACCGAGCTTGCTCTTCAGGATACGATGGAGCAAAGGATCGAATACCGGTACAAAGAGACCGAACAAAAGCCCGAGGCTGCCAAGGAAAAAGAAGCCGAGTAACGTGAGCAATGCTGCGGGGCAAGCACATATTGCTCGGTGTTACCGGCGGTATTGCAGCCTACAAGTCCTGCTATCTCGTGCGTGAACTCGGTCGAACCGGCGCAGAGGTCAAGGTCGTGATGACGGACGCCGCGACGAAGTTCATAACACCGCTGACATTCTCAGCGCTCTCCGGACACGACGTGGAGCTCGACCTCTGGTCCACCAACCAATCCACCAACACCAACATCGGCACGCGGCACATTAACCTTGCCAACTGGGCCGACCTGTTTGTGGTCGCCCCCGCCTCGGCGACCACCATCGCGAAACTGACCCACGGCCTTGCCGATAATCTGCTGACCATCGTTGCGCTGGCAACAAAAAATCCCATTGCCCTCGCGCCCACGATGGACGCGGACATGTATGTTAATCCCATCACGTTGCAGAATCTCACCCTCCTGCGTGAACGCGGGTTCTTCGTCATACCGCCCGAAGAAGGCGAGCATGCGAGCGGTCTGAAAGGACCCGGCCGTCTGCCCGAAGTCGAACAGATCATCCGCTTCCTCGACGGAATTCTGGAACACCATCACCTCGACTTGAAGAAAAAGAAGATCCTCGTTACCGCGGGCCCGACGCACGAAGCGATCGACCCCGTGCGGTATATCGGCAACCGGTCATCCGGCAAGATGGGCTTTGCGCTGGCAAACGCGGCCGCTCTTCGCGGTGCCGACGTAACGCTGGTGACGGGACCGGTGCATCTCGAGACCCCGCGCAGTGTCAAGCGCGTTGATGTCGAGTCGGCGCAAGAGATGTACAATGAAGTTCTTCGTCATGCGAAGTCGGCCGACGCCGTGATCATGGCGGCCGCTGTCGCGGATTTTACGCCGGAGAAAAAGGCTCAACAGAAGATCAAGAAAAAGAACGGGGCGGAGGGAGTTGAGCTCCGGCTGACGCATACAAAGGATATCCTGCAATCGCTGGGTGTTGGCAAAAAGGGCGCGGTGCTCGTCGGTTTTGCGCTGGAGACCAACGATGAGTTGAAGAACGCGAAAGAGAAGCTCATGAAGAAGAATCTCGACTTGATCGTGCTGAACTCACTCAAGGATAAAGGCGCCGGCTTCGGATCGGATACGAATGTCGTCACGATTATCGAGAAAAGCGGCAAGACGGAGAAGCTCGGGAAGTTGCTGAAGTTCGACGTCGCCAACGCCGTCCTTGACCGTGTGAAAAAACTGTTGTAGAATAGGACACCGAAAATAAAGCACAAGTCATTCTGAGAAGTCCCCCTGAGTTGTCGAAGGGGATGACGAAGAATCTAACAAGAAACGAGATTCTTCGTCCGCCTCCCCGATAAAGAACGTCGGGGCAAGCTGGCGGACTCAGAATAACAGTTTAGCTTTCATCCGTGTCCTATTTTTCCTTTCGAGAATGCCCAACACCAACGACGAACTCAAGAAGCTCTTAACCGAGGTTCAGCAGTATCTGCACGAAGAGCAGCAGCTCTTCGGCGATTACATCTTTACCGGATCAAGCATGTCGCCCTCCAAACCGAAAGAACAGGAACCGACACAGCCTGTGGCCGTCGAGCGGGACCTCTTCGGTAACGTCGTGCAACCAAAACCCAAAGCAAGCAAAGTTTCTGAGCCGACCGCGCCGATGTATCCGAACGAGCCGTGGGTCAAGGCTTCGAGCATCGATGAGTTGAATTCGATGATCTGTAACTGCACGAAGTGTCCGTTGGGCTTTACGCGCACGAATTTTGTCTTTGGTGTTGGCGATCCCCACGCAGATGTGATGATGATTGGTGAAGCGCCCGGAGCAGAAGAAGATGCGCAAGGTGAGCCGTTTGTCGGGCGCGCTGGGCAATTGCTCAACAAAATTCTCGAGGCGATCAACTTCAAGCGCGAGGAGGTCTACATTTGCAACATTCTCAAGTGCCGCCCGCCCGGTAACCGCGATCCTGAGCAGGAAGAAATCAACGCGTGCCTGCCGCACCTCTGGAAGCAGATCGAGTTGATCAAACCGAAAATAATTGTGTGTCTGGGGCGTGTTGCAGCGCAAGTGCTGATGGGCACTAACGCTTCGCTTACGGAGTTGCGGAGTAAAATGCATACGTACCGCGGCATTACGGTGATGGTTACCTACCACCCTGCGGCTCTCTTACGCAATCCTAACTGGAAGAGGCCGACGTGGGAAGATGTGCA
>CAYJSZ010000109.1:0-1371 GCA_964372545.1 uncultured Ignavibacteriaceae bacterium | reverse complement strand
CTAAAATAAGCCGGAATCGAACGTGGGAAGATGTGCAGAAGTTGAGGAAGTTGTACGACGAGATGAAGGCGACAGAATAACAAACTTGGTAGCCGCAGGCTTTGCGTCGTTTACATCCCGCCGGCGTCTGGCGGGACAGCCTGCGGAAAGATGAAGACGACCCTCACCCAACCCTCTCCGTATAAAGGTGGAGAGGACCAAGATAGAACATCAGAGGGTGAGCGTAAAAAAGATAAGAGAAGACAATCTATGATCATCGTCGACAACGTCTCGAAAACTTTCAAAATGACTCGCGAGCAGAAGCGCGAGCTTGGCAGGAACGCAACCAGCTCCACGATTGACGCGGTGAAGAACGTCAGCTTCACCTGCCAGCCGGGGCGCATCTTTACGCTGCTCGGACCCAACGGCGCGGGGAAGACGACGCTGTTGCGCATCATCGCGACCATGCTTAAGCCGACAAGTGGCGCCATCAAAGTCGCCGGACACGATGTGCTGCAGGAACCGGAGAAGGTGCGTGGGTCGCTTGGCTTCCTCACAGGCGGCACCGGCCTGTATGATCGACTCACACCCGAAGAGATCATAAAATATTATGCCGACCTGCACGGCATGGAAGAAGCAACATTCAAGCGACGCAAGAACGAGCTCTTTGCGCTTCTCGGCATCGACGAGTTTGCCAAGCGCCGTATCGGCAAGCTCTCGAGCGGCATGAAGCAGAAAGTCTCCATCGTCCGCACGATCATTCACGACCCGGATGTCATCGTGTTCGACGAGCCGACCGCTGCACTCGATGTGATCGCGGCAAGGCACATCATTGATCTGATTCGCAAATCCAAGCAAAACGGCAAGACCGTGGTCTTCTCCACGCACCGGATGGATGAAGTCAGTCTTTTGAGCGACGACCTCGCGATCATCCACAAAGGCAACCTGCTCTACAGCGGCGCGTTCCACGATTTCCAGAAACAGATGAAGACAAAATCGGTGGAAGATGAGTTTATCAGGATTGTGGAAGCGGCGTGATGCGGTGAAGTTACCCCCTGCGTAAAAAAGACGTGTCCCCCTTGTGCGTTTTTGGCATCCCGCAGTTTTTCTGGCGGGATGAAGGGGGACAAAGTACACTGCAAAAAAATGGATTAGTACTTTCCCCTCCTTAACAAGCCTGCCGGACAGGCAGGGAGGGGTCGAGCCTGCGTGTAAGCAGGATCGGGGGAGGTCGAACAAGACACAAAGGAGTTCCTAGATGAAAACCTTTCTGACAATTTTCAAAAAAGAGTGGATAGACACGATTCGTGACCGGCGGACCATCATCACGATGATCATCATTCCGCTGCTGCTTTTCCCGGTCATCATGACGATCATAACGAAACTACAGGT
>CAYJSZ010000108.1:1187-7638 GCA_964372545.1 uncultured Ignavibacteriaceae bacterium | reverse complement strand
AACCAAAACGAACACTGCGTTTCGTCTTTTTTATGGGCGAGGAGGAGGGGATGATCGGTTCTACCGAATACGTGAAACGGCATCTGAATGAAATGGATGATATTGTCGCCAACCTTGTTATGGATATCGGCGCGGGAAAGCCGCTCGGATGGTTCTCGATGGGGCGAACCGATCTCGACGCGCAACTCCGTAAACTGATGGAACCATTAGTGCAGGAACCGGACAGTGTTCACATCGTGAACGATGCCTTCGCAGCAACGGATAATGCTGCCTTCATGGCTGCCGGCGTGCCCAATCTCGTCATGCTGCAAGATGACGCATCCTATTTTCCGGTCCACCACACCGCAGCCGATACGCCGGATAAAATCGTGCCGGAAGATTTTATTGCATGCGTCAATTCACTCGCCGTTGTCGCATACCAGATCGCTGCACAGGACCAGCGTTTTGGGCGCCGACTGAATGCGACGGAAGTAGAAGAGATGATGCGAGTGTCGAACGTCGAATACCAATGGCGCGCCGCAAACATCTGGCCGCTCAAATAGTCACATCCCAAAGGAGGAGTATACCATGAATCACAATCCATTGCACATTCTTGCGGTGTTTCTCGTGCTTCCGGCCCTGTTCGCCGTCGCACAGGAAAAGAAGCTCGGCATGTCCGGTCCGCCGAGCGCAGCGGTGCGAGAAGAATATATGCGCGTGTTTGATGACCTGAACAGTAAATTTGTATCGTTGGCTGAAGCGGTTCCCGCGGAAAAATATGACTGGCGGCCGGGAGAGGGCGTGCGATCGATACGCGAAGTTCTCACACACGTTGCCGATGGCAATTATGGGTTTATGTCAATGGCCGGTATCCCGTATCCATCCGGTGTGGAGAGCAAAAGTATCAATGCGTTAACAGACAAGTCAAAGATTGTCGAGGTGTTGAAGCAATCGTTCGACCACGTGCGGCAGATTTACGGAACAATGTCGGACGCCGATTTTGAGAAGCCTGCGAAACTCGGCAATCGTCAAACCACAGTGCGTGAGGTCTTCTTTTATCTCATCACGCATGAGCCGGAACATTTAGGACAAATGATTTCGTATGCGCGGATGGTGAACGTCGTTCCACCCTGGACGGCGGAACGTCAATCGCGGCAGCAACAGCAGAAGAAATAGAGTACGTGAGTGAACGTACGTTGAGATCGCCCAGCACGTACGAAATAATCTGGGAAACGGTTCGGCAAATCCCGAAGGGAAAAGTCGCGACCTATGGTGAAGTGGCAGAGCAGAGTGGATTTTCGGGTCAAGCGAGATTGGTAGGCTATGCGCTTCATACTTTGCCATCGAAATCCGATGTGCCGTGGCATCGTGTGGTGAATTCAAGAGGAGAAATTTCGATACCGAGGGCGAGCGGGAGTTATTCGAGACAACGAAAGTTGTTGGAAAAGGAGGGTGTAGTTTTCAGCAACGGAAGAATAGATTTGAAGAGATTCGGCTGGCTCAAAGGATTATGAATTCATAAGGAGACCTGCAATGGAATCACGCGTGGAAAAAGATTCACTTGGAGATCGACATATACCGAAGGATGCGTACTACGGCGTTCAAACGCACCGGGCGTTGGAAAATTTTCCGATCAGCGGTCTGAAGCCGAAGCCATCCTACGTTGATGCGACGATTCAGATCAAACGTGCCGCAGCGATTGTGAACAAGGAGCTTGGCCTGCTCGATGCGAAAATCTCAGACGCCATTGTCAAAGCTGCAGACGAGATATTGAGCGGCAACTTACGCGACTGGTTCGTCGTCGATGTCTATCAGGCAGGAGCGGGAACGTCGCACAACATGAACTGCAACGAAGTGCTTGCCAACCGTGCCATCGAGATTCTCGGCGGTCAGAGGGGCGATTACAAAATTGTCAGCCCGAACGACCATGTGAACATGGCGCAGTCCACGAACGACGTTTGCCCGACCGCCATTCGCATCGGCGCGGTGATGGAGGTGCAGAAGCTCTTGCCGGTCTTGGAGAATCTTGAGAATGTCTTTTTGCGGAAGGGCAAAGAGTTCGACAACATCGTCAAATCGGGTCGCACGCACTTGATGGACGCGGTGCCTGTTCGGTTAGGACAGGAGTTTACCGCGTACGGCGTGAACGTCCGCAAGCATCGGCAGTCGATTGAGCGCGCGGCAGAAACGTGCAAGGAGCTTGGCATCGGAGGAACGGCGACGGGAACGGGTCTGAACGCGCACCCGAAGTACCGGTCGATGATGGTCGGACAGCTCACGAAGCAGGTCGGCATCGAGTTCAAGACGGCGGAGGATTACTTCGAGGCGATGCAGAGTCTGCGGCCGATGGTGGAGCTTTCGAACGCGCTGCGGAACTTCGCTCAGGACTTGTCTCGGATCGCCAATGATCTTCGCTTGCTCGGCTCGGGACCGAAAACAGGGCTGTCAGAAATTAACCTTCCCGCCGTCCAACCCGGTTCATCCATCATGCCGGGCAAGGTCAATCCCTCGATGGCGGAGATGGTCAACATGGTCTGTTTCCAGGTGATCGGCTGCGACACGACCGTGCTGATGTCCGCGCAGGCAGGCCAACTGGAGCTGAACGTGATGATGCCGGTGGTCGCCTTCAATTTGCTGCATGAGATTGAGATTCTCAGGAACGCCGTCGATGTCTTCATCAAGTTTTGCGTAGCAGGCATTACGGCCAATGCAGATCGCTGTCAATTCTACGCCGAGAACAGCACGAGTATCGTTACCGTTCTCAACCCGCACATCGGCTATCTCGCCGCTGCGGAGATTGCAAAGGAATACATCAAATCCGGCAAGCCGATTCGCGAGCTCGTGTTGGAGAAAGGTCTGCTGACGAAGGAGCAATTGGACAAGGTGTTCGACCTGCGAGGGATGACGGAGCCGGGAATACACAAATGATTTCGACCTGCGAAGCTCGGGTTACGAACCCATGACCGAGGGATATGAGTCCCGCAGCGAAAAGTCCGCGGAGCTTCTGCTTCTGGTCGTTGTTTTCATCTGGGCGTCCAATTTTCCCATCGCAAAGTACGGCATCGGTGGACTTGACATCTTTGTCTTCAACGGCATTCGCTATCTCTCTGCTCTTGTTGTCATCACGATTTTATTTCGTTTGCGGGGAAGCTGGAAAGCCGTCAGCGCACATGACTGGCGCAGGATGATTGCGTTAGGTTTTCTTGCCAATGTCGTGTATCAGCTTGCGTTCATTATCGGTTTGAAATTTACAACGGCAGGGAATTCCGCCATTCTGCTTGCGACCTCTCCGCTCTGGACGATCTTCTTCAACGCCCGCATGCACAAGGAAACCATTCAACCGCATACGTGGTTGGGAATGTTGGTTTCACTCCTTGGCATCGCGTTGATTGTTGTCGGAAGCGGGAAGGAGCTTGAGATCGGTGGCCGCGGTATGCTCGGCGACGTCATCTCGCTGCTTGCAGCCATGCTCTGGGCCCTTAACACGAATCTTCAGAAGCCGTTACTCGTCAACTACTCTTCCATGCAACTGACGGTTGTCATGGTCGCTGTGGGTGCGCTTGCCCACACACTGCTTGCACTGCCGGATGCGTTCTCGCTGCCGTGGAGTACGATCGAGCCTACCTATTATCTTGCTGCTTTGATTTCCGGCGCACTCACGATCGGCGTGGCGAACGTGCTCTGGTCGTACGGCGTCAAGCGTCTCGGTCCGAGTCGCACCGCCAACGTCAGCAATTTGACTCCTGTCCTTGCTTTTCTTATATCGTATCTGACGTTAAACGAGTCCGTCTCATTTCTTCACGTCGTGGGAGGGGGGATTACGCTGTCAGGAGTGTGGATTGCAAGAAGATGAGGGAGAAATCATGAGGGCAAGACAACCATTCGCTGTTCTGGCATTCTGCATTGTCGCTGTCGGACAATTGTTCACCCAGACGCCGCGCGCGGCAATTTTCGGTCGCGTGGTCGATGCAGCGAGTCATGAGCCGCTTCCGAACGTCAATGTCTTTCTCACCGGAACGAGCCTTGGCGCGGCAACGGATGGCGACGGCAAGTTTGAGATCAGGAATGTTCCTTTTGCCGCATACGAATTAATTGTTTCGATGGTCGGGTACAGAAGAAAGGTGATTCAACTACTGGTCTTTGAGCCGAGCGAACAACGCGTCGATGTTCAACTTGAGCAAACGGCTATCGAGACGCCGGAGGTCGTAGTTGTTGCGAAAGACCCGAAAGAATGGCGCAAGAATTTTGAGCGTTTCAGAGCGGAGTTCCTTGGCAACACGCGCAATGCCGGGTTGTGTCGCATCCTTAATCCGGAAGTTTTGGATTTGTTACACGATGACAGGGCAGAGCTCTTCGTAGCGAATGCCGACGTCCCGCTACAAATTGAAAATCGAGCGTTGGGATACAAGATTCATTTCATGCTGGAAGAGTTTCGGATGGAAAAGGGAACGCTGCAGTATAAGGCGAAAACAAGGTTCGAAGAGCTGCAGCCCGCCAGTCGGGTAGAACAAAACGCGTGGGTTCTGAATCGAGAGAAGGCCTATTACGGCTCCCGTCGACATTTTTTGAAAGCACTCGCGCAGCGAAGAACAACAGAAGAAGGGTTCGATGTGCATCAGGTGCCGAATCTTCGGCCGTCCACCAGTGCTTATAAGTCGGCAAGACTCCTGGCGGATACGAAGAAGATGGTGATGGGGACGGAACATGATTTTCAGAAGCGACTTGCTTTCCCGGATTATCTTGAGATTGTTTACACGAAGGAGCCCGCGGAGGCATCCTTCCAATACGAGGCGAACCCGTTCGACCCTGGCTCCGTCAGGCAGATTTCGTGGCTTGCCATGAACCGCCTTAGCGTCCTGTTTAGCACTGATGGTAACACATTGGACACCTATTCGTTGAAGACGTTTGGATATTGGGCTTATGAACGCGTTGCAGAGCTGTTACCGATCGATTATGAACCGTAACGCTATTGGAATATTCACCGTGAGCGTTATCCTCATTGCCGCGCACGGCTTCTTTCCGGAGCTTCAACAATATCCGCCAGCCAGCGGGAAAGAGTTTGAAGTTCCCGACGTCGCGGGAATGCGATGGTTCAAAGGCAATACTCATGCGCACACAACCATGAGCGATGGCGATTCTCCACCAGAGGTCGTTGTGCAGTGGTACAAGAACCACGGATACAATTTCGTCGTTCTATCGGATCATAATGTATTTACTGACCCGCAGAAGCTAACTTCCTACAACGATTCGACCTTCCTTCTCATTAGCGGTGAGGAACTGACTACGACCGCTGAAAAGAAGCCCGTACACGTCAATGGGCTTAACATCCCGCACCTTATTGAACCAAGGACCGGTTCGACCATCCTAGAGACCATTCAGAACAACGTTGATGCTGTACGCGAAGTTGAGGGGGTACCGCATATCAACCACCCAAATTTTCGCTGGGCTTTTGATCACGAAATCTTGTCGCATGTGCAACGTGACAAGCTGCTGGAGATTTTCAACGGGCACCCCCAAGCTCATAATTGGGGAGGGGGCGGAAGACCGAGCATGGAGAGGATCTGGGATCATCTCTTGACCGGTGGGAAGCGGATGTACGGCATTGCCGTCGATGATGCTCATCATTTTCAGGACGAATTTGCCCCCCATCGCTCAAACCCCGGCCGAGGGTGGATTGTAGTTCGTGCACGGCGATTGGATGCGAAGGAGATTATGAAAAACCTCGAGGCAGGACTCTTTTATGCTTCCACGGGTGTGGAATTAGAGGACGTCAAGGTTTCCACAAAACGATTTGTCATCGTGATACGAAAAAAAATGGATTTCCAGTACGTAACGGAATTCATTGGGTCAAACGGAAAGGTATTGGCACGCTCAGACGACACGGTGGCCGAATATGAGTTACAAACGTCTGAAGAATATGTTCGAGCAAAAGTGACAGATTCTGGTGGCTCCATGGCATGGGTGCAACCAGTTTTCACGAAAAAATAAAAAGCCTCTCACGGGGAGAGGCTTTTATGTTCTAAATGTTCTTCCGAGTCAATGAAACGAATGCCCACCTCGAACATGGCCGGCGGTAAAGCTCTTGACGATCCGCAGCCTTCTGTTGTTCTTCTCCTGCCGGTTGAAGTTCTTGTCGGTCATCGCGAGCTTCTTCAACAACTTCTTGTCTGCGTGAAACTGATTCTTGCGGGAAAGGTTTGTCGATTTCATACGGACCTCCGTAGTTGGTGGGTAAGGAGTCGCGGGCCAGTAGGGAACATGCTCGCCCCGGCATTGTACGATCATCCGCGGTGAATGTCAAGTTTGTTGAAACCGAAAAAATAATTGCCCTCCGCTGGCTTTTTTTGTATATTGATTCCGCTTGAAATGCTGGCGTAGCTCAGCGGTAGAGCAGCGGTTTCGTAAACCGCAGGTCATCGGTTCAAATCCGATCGCCAGCTCGGAAACAATATGATGGGTTGTCGGGATAAAC
>CAYJSZ010000108.1:0-1087 GCA_964372545.1 uncultured Ignavibacteriaceae bacterium | reverse complement strand
CAAATCCGATCGCCAGCTCGGAAACAATATGATGGGTTGTCGGGATAAACCGCAGGTCACCCCGCAAAGCGGGGTCGCCAGCGCAACGAGTCTCACCGGGCAAACCGTTATTCTTCTTACCATTTTCTTAACAGAAAGGTAACCAATGAACGAAGGCACGATTGTCCAGGTCATCGGTCCCGTCGTCGACATTGAATTTTCAAACGGGAAACTTCCTTCGATCCAGAATGCGGTCAAAATCCCGCGCGTCAATGCCGAGGGTGCGCAGGAAGAGTTGATTGTCGAGGTGCAACAGCATCTTGGTGAAGACCGCGTGCGTACGGTGGCTATGGATTCGACGGACGGTCTCTCGCGCGGCATGAAAGCGGTTGACACCGGCGGCCCGATCGCCGTTCCCGTGGGTCCGAAAGTTCTCGGCCGTTTGATCGACGTCATTGGAAAAGGAATCGACGGGTTAGGGCCGATCGAAGCTGCAAAGCTCTACCCGATTCACCGGCCGGCGCCGTCCTTCGAACAATTGTCGACTCAAAAAGAGATGTTCGAAACGGGCATCAAGGTTATCGATCTCCTCGAGCCGTACACGAAAGGCGGCAAGACCGGTTTGTTCGGCGGTGCCGGCGTTGGGAAGACGGTGATCATCCAGGAATTGATTCACAACATCGCGTTGCACCACGGCGGTTACTCGGTCTTCGGCGGCGTCGGCGAGCGGACGCGTGAGGGGAACGATTTGTGGCTGGAGATGAAGGAGTCCGGTGTTTTGGATAAAACCGCACTCGTCTTCGGTCAAATGAACGAACCGCCCGGCGCACGTCAGCGTGTCGCGTTGACGGCACTGACGATGGCGGAATATTTTCGCGATGAGGAAGGCAAAGACGTGCTGCTGTTCATCGATAACATTTTCCGATTCGTGCAGGCAGGTTCCGAAGTCTCGGCCCTGCTCGGTCGCATGCCCTCTGCAGTAGGATACCAGCCAACACTCGGAACTGAGATGGGCGAGCTGCAGGAGCGCATTACCTCAACGAAGAAAGGCTCCATCACCTCGGTGCAGGCCATTTATGTTCCGGCAGACGACTTGACCGACCCCGCG
>CAYJSZ010000107.1:0-7641 GCA_964372545.1 uncultured Ignavibacteriaceae bacterium | reverse complement strand
TGTCATACCCCAACGTGGGCGAAATGGCATTTCGCCCTACATTTTGGACAGCCTCTGTCCCGACACGGTTTTTCTGTGTCGGGACGGGGTGGTTGTGATTTATTTCCATCCTATTCACTGAGCAGTTGCGGCTGAAGTTCAGTGATGCAATATCTCGTGCAGTGTTGAAGTTGTCACATTCGCGCCCGAAAGGATCATCGCCACGTTGCGACCTTTGAGCTTTTCTTTTATCTTTATTGCGGCGGCAAGAGAAGCAGCCCCGGCAGCTTCCGCTAAGTTATGGGTCTGTTCGAGGATGAGCCTCATGGCACGACGAATTTCATCGTCAGAGACCAAAATAAAGTCTGAAAGATAATGTTTCATCATCTCCACCGTCATCGCAAACCCAACACGCGTTGCTAAGCCTTCGGCAAATGTCTTCATCGTGTCGCTGGAAAGAGGCTTTCCTGCTTTCCAGGAAAGATAGGCTGCAGGGGCCTGCTCTGACTGAACGCCAATGACGTCGATTCTCGGACTTACCGTCTTCGCTGCCAGCGAAGTCCCTGAGGCTCCACTTCCACCTCCCACGGGAACAACAATGACATCAATAGTTGGACAATCTTCGACGATCTCCAGTCCCATCGTCCCTACTCCTGCGATGAGATACGGTTCATTTGCCGAATGGATATAGCGGTAGCCCTCCTTCGCGGCACATCGCTCAGCATGTTCTCTCGCTTCGTCGAAATCTTTGCCATGCACGAGAATCGTCGCGCCGAGTCGTTCAATCGCCTTCACCTTATCAGGGTTGCTTTGTTCCGGGACGACAACCGTCGCCTTCACCCCGAACGTTCTTGACGCATAGGCGATGGACTGACCGTGATTCCCCGTCGACGCCGTTATGACACCGCGCTGAGTCTCCCGGCCATTTAGCCGAGAGATGAGATTGATTCCGCCGCGAATTTTGAACGCGCCGACCGGCTGGTGGTTCTCATGTTTTATAAAAGCGTTGCAGCCAAGAAGTTCTGAAAGGCCGGAATAGTGATAGAGAGCTGTTCGAGAAAGGTACTTACTGATGACTCGCCGGGCTTCAAGAACATCGGCGAAGGTGGGTAAAGCGTTCATTCCGTGCCGTCGAGACGTATGTAGAACATTCGTACTTCGCTCCATGCACTTTGCCTGCTATCCCGTACAGCACGCACGCGCCAGAAGTATTGGAATCCCGGCAGGGAGGTTGTCCTGACAAAACTTGTGTCTGTTTGAGCGACAAAAGCTTTTCTGGCAAACAACGAGTCAGACGCAACCTGAACCGTAAATGAAGTTGCGGTCGGTATCCAGACCCATCGAAGCAAGACCTCGCGAGATCGTGTGATGACCCCGCCATCTTTGGGACTCACTAATTTCGGCTCATAATTATTGTTTGAAAGGTAGAGAAAAACCAGATCGTCTTCGGATGGCTCAGGATCGATCGGCCGTTCGCACCCGGGCAACAGCAGGAAAGCGCAGAGTGTGAGGAACAATAGTGGGGGCAGGTCTTTCATGCTTTTCTGCATTGGCGTAGCGAGAACTATCTCCACGAATCTAAGAAACTTAATAGACAATGTCTACCTGCAGGCTGAGCCGATTCTCGAGGTCGCCCGCAATTTGACTCGAACCTGAGCTGATCACCTTGACCGCTTCTTTGATTGTCTGAGAGTATTTGAGCCAGACGTCAATAGAGCGGCTTATTTCATAACGGGCCATGGCATACAATCGCACACCCTTCCCGAACAGAGCGGGGTTGGAAAACGTTCCTCTGAAGTCGGTTTCGAACTCATAGACCCGGGAATCGAACGAATCGGTCTCAAACACGATGACACGGGCGTCAATCCGTAAATTCGGCAAGGGATGGATACGGATATCTTGAAATGCGAGAAATCCCCGTTCGACGAGCGGATTGTACAGGTAGTTCACATTGACTACTTCGATCCTCGTTCGTGATCGAAATGCGATCGAGGAATTGAACTCCACCGTAGCCCGATAGTTCGATTGTCGTCGTTCTCCAAGGAGACTGACTGAGCGTCCAACGAGGTCGGACGAAAGCTCGCTCGCGGGTTTGTTCTTGTGTTTGTACTGAAGCTGCATCGACACCCGGTTGGAGAGCTTCAGCTCACCGTAGACGAGAAGGTCGTTACCACGAGAGGGAAGTTTTGCGGAATTCGTGCTCCATGGAAAGACGAACTGATCAAAGTAGGAAGACAGTGTCAGCCATGACGTTACGCGGAACTTTCCGCCGACGTACGCTCCGGACTCGTTCTGCGTCGAGCTGGATTCACCAAAGCCATAGCCGTACAGGCTGATGAAATCTTTCGGGTAGGAGCGGCCGACGACAGTAAATTCAATTCCACGGAGAGGCTCCGTCACCACGCCGCCAACGGCTGCTATGGACTTCGTGTGCGAACGTGCTACCTCGGAGAACACCGAGAAGCGCGACTGCACGAGAGTAAAATGGAGGCTGCCCATCGAAGCGGTCTTGCCACGAAACCCATACAGCCCACTCTGCGACACCTCATGATCGAACGACGCGGAATACCCGCTCGCACCTATGTTCAGGCCGCTGAAGGGATTCACCGAAACTTTCCCGCCAATGAGCTTCGCATGAGTGCTTGACTTTCGTTGCAGCTCACTCTCGGTGCGGAATAAACCGCTCGAGTAGAAGCTTGTAATAACGCCGCTCGAATTGATCGACGCATGGATCGGCTTGGATGAATACACGGCACTGAGCTTGAACGGCTGCAGGTCCACCTGAACGGCAGCACCGCGATAGTACCAATTCTCATCGGTCGAGAGGTAAGGACGGATTCCCACACCGCTCTTTTTGACTGTGGAGATCACTTCGGTCCCTTTCGAGAATCCGATCGACCTCCAAAACACCAATCCCTCGGCCGACTCGACAATAAAATCACCTAAGAGAATGCGCGTTGAATAATCGGCAAGGTTCAGATGCACATAGCCGGCGGTGAAATTCGTCAGAGACGTCTCACCAGCATCCTTCTCGGTCAACAGGCCCATTTCGGCGTACGATCTCTCGCCAAAGGGCTCCGAGCGTGCGGAGAGACGATTGTAGACTTTCAGCGCCGAGCCTTTGAAGGTTCCGTCCAGGAAACCTCTTCGATCCTGCAGGTCGCGCGTCGTACGAGAACGAAATGTGAACGATGCGACGGGGAATGTGAACGATTCGCTTCCTGGCGGCCTCACGCTCACAAATTGTCGCATTCGTTGAAAGAGCTCGACCGTCATCCCTTCGACGCGCAACAACTCGTCAACGGACCGAAACGGTTCTTTCTCACGCGTAGTGACAATATTGAATGCAACGATCGGCGTGATGCCGGGGATTTGGGCCAGTTCTTCGACTGATGCTGCGTTGAGGTCGAGGGGATTTTCGAGGAGCGCAGAGAGAAGGTCGACAAGCTGCGAGTCTTCAGCATCTTGGGTAGCCTCTTCGAGCGTTTTCTCCAGTTCTTTTTCCGGATCGCTCCGGGTCGTGTCCGGTGTCTGCGCGCAGAGAACGACCGGAAGCAAGAACACCATCGCCGTGTAGGTGGTTCGACTGTTCACCTTACGAGCCCAATTGAAATGTCAGCTCAAGCTGGTGTGTCCACCCGAGCTGAGGATGGCTATACCCCGCGTAGGCAAATTCGAACTGCGAATACCGTACGGCCATACCCCCCGAAAACTTGTCAGGATTGTTCGAAACCCCGGCCCGAATGCTGAGCAGGTCAAGGATCGTTTGTTCCGCCCCTGCTTTGATGATGGCGGGATAACGAATATCTTTCTCGAGCTCTAACGTGAGAAGAAAATTATTGACCGGCGTATAACTCGTGCCGAATGAGAACACCTGCGGCAAACGATCCTTCTGCGAGCCAACTGTCGCACCGAGAAGATTCTTATACGAAAAGCCCAGGGTTACTTGCTCCTGGAAATGCGCGAGCAAGCCGATGTCGACCGTTGCCGATTGAGTTGAGCCGTAATCGCCGAGAGAAATATGAAAGAGGTTAGCGGTCAACCCTCCGGACACACCCCAGTCGATCGTTTCTCCGATTCCGAGAGAGACTTGAGTTTCCCTGTAGAGCTCAAAACCAAACTGGCTCACACCGAGTGCAAACGTTCCGAGATTCGTCGGAACCGCTGCGGCGAGAGAAATCGTTCTGAGTTGCGAGAGACCGAATTGCTGGGGGATAACAAAAACGGACGTCTCAAACGATTGAAGCGACGCCAGTCCCGCAGGATTGTAATATACGGCCCATGGGTTGTCGGCAACGGCGACGAACGCGTTCCCCAGTCCTATTGATTTTGCTCCGCGCCCGTTGTTTTCCGTACCGGCAGTGCACATCGAGGACGTGCACAACAGAACAAACAGCAATCGCTTCATCTCATTCGACATTCTTGCTCAGAGGAGAGAAATTGGCTATATTGTTCTCAAGATGAACGACCGATCGTCATTGATGAACAGACTGTTCTTTCATAGTTTTTATCTTGTGATAGTAGCGGCCGTACCTGCCATAGCGCAAGAGCTAAATTTCGATGTCACGATCAACGTCGAAAGAATCTCTTCATCGCAACGAGAAAACCTCCGTAATTTTGAAGCCGACGTCGAGCGCTACTTTAACGCTAACCGATGGACGACAGAAGAGTTTGGAGACGAAAAAATCACGTGCACGATCAATATCTTCTTCGAGAGTGGAACAGATGAAGGCCGCTATTCCGCCCGGGCGTTCATCGCCAGCCAGCGCATCGTGTACGTCGGAAATGATCCTTCGGATAAAACCAGCCCCATTCTGCGCATTCTCGATGAAAAGTGGGACTTCAGCTATCTCCCCAACCAGCGCATGGCACGAGACGATTTTCAGTTCGACCCGTTGACCGACTTCCTCGACTTCTATGCTTACCTGATCATCGGACTTGATTTAGAAACATACACCGAGCTTTCCGGGACTCTCTATTTCCAAAAAGCTCTCAACATCTGCAATCAGGCGCAGGCGTCGGGCTACCCCTCCGGCTGGCAGCAGATAACAGGCTCGTATTCGCGTTTCAACATTGTCGACGAGCTGATGAACTCCAAGTACCAGCCGTTCCGTTTCGCCTTCTACGCTTATCACTTTGACGGAACCGACCTACTCGCCACAGAGACTCAAAAGGGTTTGGACAACATGCTGCAAGCTGTGGAGACGATCGGCGACCTCCGGAGAAAACAGGACCCGCGAAGTATCCTCGTCAGGACATTCTTCGATTCCAAGTACCAGGAGATCGCCGAGACGTTCCTCAAGTATCCCGACCGTTCCGTCTACCAACGTATTGCTGCTGCCGACCCACTCCACCAGGGCACATACCAGGAATACGGCAGCCGTTAGCAGTTATTTCCCAACTTCCATCGTCAGAATCCTATCTCCGACTTGGATGTTATCCACAACGTCCATACCCTGCACCACCTTTGCGAAAATCGTATAGCGCCCGTCGAGGTGGGGTTGCGGTGAATGCACAACAAAGAACTGGCAGCCTTCCGTGTCTTTCCCCGCACTCGCCATGCCAACCGATCCACGTTCATAATTGACCAGTGAATACTCAGACCGGATTGCGTACCCCGGTCCTCCCCATCCGTCGCCGCGCGGGTCGCCACCCTGGACGACGAAATTCGGTACGACACGGTGAAACCCAAGACCGTTGTAGAATCCTTTCTGAATCAGTTTATAGAAACTCAGCGTTGTGAACGGCGCGTGGTCTTTGTAGAGCTCAAGGGTAAAAAGACCTTTTGTCGTATGAACCAGGATGGTCTGATTCGGTGCGATGGATTCTAACGTTTGCCAATCATAGTCGGAAAACAGTGGTTTTGTCGCGGCTGCGACTTTTTGTGAATAGTCCTGTCCTGTGATGTTTCGCAGTGCCACTGCAGCAACAAGCGCAACTGTCCGGTCCGGATCCTGAAGGGCTTTTTCCAACACCGGCACAGCCTTTCGATTTCCAATTCTTCCGATGGCATCGAGAACTGCTTGCATCGTCTCGGTGTCGTTCGGCGAAGACAGACGGTCGTACGCAGCAACGATCTCATCTCGAATCTTCTCTTCGTATTCAGTGCCACGAAAGAGCGAAAACAGTAGCGTATCGCCAACGGTGTTGGCTACGAGGTTCGTGATCGCCATGTCATCGCGCTCAAGCGCTGCCTTCATCTTTGTATACAGGAGAGAGGGAACATTCGTGAGCGTGGAATCCGATGTCATGAACGTTCGTATGGAGAACGGGTTTGCGATACGCCGGAAGAAATCCCACGCCGCCATCGCAACGCGAATTGAATCGTCCTCGAGATGCTTCAAAAACATCTTAAACGTGCCGACCGACGGACGGTAACTCAGCGCTTCAAGAACTTTCGATTTGAGAAGCGTTGAGCTTTTGGAGTCGTTCAGGAGGTTTGTTTTCACACGCTGAGGGAAATGCCGCCCCAGCGCAACAATAGCTTCACCTCGGACAAGCTCGGCGCGGTTTTCTGCCCCGGAGAGACGCACAAGTGCCGATTCCACGTCCGCTTTTCCATTGTAGCCTGCCACGAGCGCCGGAGAAAACGACCCTAACAATTGCAACGCTGCGATAACAACATGATCGTTGGTGGATTTAAGATAGCCGAGAACGTCCGAAATCAGTATCGGAGTTGCCGGCACAAGAGCACCGAACGATCGCACGAGAGCGACCTGGACCCGCCAGTCTTTCTGCCGTTGCTCCGCGCTCGAAAGCTGCTTCAGAAGATCGACTGCTTCGCTCATTTTGGATTTCCCAAGCAGTGTCGCGAAGTGCATACGCACATCCGGGCTCGGGTCAGTTGCCAGTTTCTTGAGGTCATCGATCCGCTTTGCAATCTCGATATCGATCACTCGCAAGGGAGCTGCACGCCAAAGCCCGTAGAGCGCCGCCCACCGTACCGAGGCGTTCGCGTGCGTCAACTGGTCGAAGCAGTACCAGAGAGAACGCTCCGTCCTGACCGGCAACGGTTGGAGTGCAAATCGGGCAATGGCGAGAACATATTGATCGCGCACAGATTCCATCGCCGGATCATAGTCTCGCTCGACCATCTGAAGCAAAGCGTTCTCTGTTCCAGACCGACCCAGTGCTTCGGCCAGCCTTCCGAACACGACGGGGTCCTGTTCACTCCACAAAGCTGCAAGCAACGAATCTTCTGCAACCACCGAGCCAATCTCACCCAGGGCAAACGCGGCGGCAGAGCGAACCCGGGAAGAATTGTCCTTTAACAAAGGAAGCAAGGGCTTAATGGTTGAGGTATCCTGAATGCTCGCAAGAGCAAGAGCGGCACGATATCGCACTGCTTCGTCTTGATGCGAGAGAAAAGAAACAATCGTGCCGTCGACAAGCGAGCGCTGGTCTTGCAGCCTCAGGATTTCTTTTTCTGCGTTCGAACGTTGCTGACCAAAAACAACGCTACTGACAAAACCGAGAAGGAAGAGAAGGTTTTTTGTCATATGAGGAAAGCTGGAGAAGGTGATTGACTCATGTTACGCACAGGGAAATATGTAGCCCTTTCAGGGCAAGATGGATTCTTGATTTTTTATATCCGAGGGCGTTACCCTCGGTTGTAATATGTTTCCACTTCGTGGAAATACGCAGAGCCGACCCTGAAAGGGT
>CAYJSZ010000106.1:0-7652 GCA_964372545.1 uncultured Ignavibacteriaceae bacterium | reverse complement strand
CGCGTGGCGATTCTCGATTGGGATGTGCACCACGGCAACGGCACGCAGGAGATTTTCTATGAAGACCCGTCGGTTTTGTACATCAGCTTGCACCAGTATCCGTACTACCCCGGTACGGGCGCGGCGAACGAAACCGGGAGCGGCAAGGGTGAGGGTTTTACACTGAATTGCCCGATGCCAGCCGGCAGTGGAGAAAAAGAATACCTCGAAGCATTCCGTTCAAAAATCCTTCCCGCACTGCACAGATTTCAGCCGCAGTTGCTGATGATCTCCGCGGGCTTCGATGCACACAAAGACGACCCGCTTGCGAACATTAACATCACGGAAGATTCCTTTGCCGAGATGACGAAAATGATAATGGAGATTGCTTCGAAGTATTGCGAAGGAAGAATCGTTTCGGTCTTGGAGGGAGGATATAATTTAGAAGCGCTGGCGAGAAGTGTGGAGAAGCATCTCAAAGAATTGATGCTTTAACTTTCTCAATCGTTTGAAGGTTCATTCTCAGATAAAAATCATGTGAAAGGACGCTATGGATTTGCCAGCATGGTTCTTACTTCTTCTTGGTCTAGCGTTAATGAGCGGCGGCGCAGAATTGTTGGTACGCAGTGCTTCGCGCCTTGCTTCGGCGCTGGGCATCTCCCCGCTCGTCATCGGCCTGACGGTAGTAGCGTTCGGCACCAGTTCACCGGAGCTTGCAGTAACGATGCAGGCTGTCTCCTCCGGGCAAGCGGATATCGCGGTGGGAAATGTAATCGGCAGCAACATCTTCAACGTGCTCCTCATACTCGGCATCTGCGCTCTCATCACGCCGCTCAAGGTCTCGCAGCAGCTCATCCGGCTGGATGTGCCGCTCATGATCGCAGCATCCGTTCTCATGCTCGTGATGGGTCTCGATACTGTGATCGGCCTGCTGGATGGAATTCTTCTCGTCGCGGCGATCGTTGTCTACACATTCTGGTCGATTTACCAGAGCAGGAAAGAACGCGCCGCGGTGAAGCAGGAGTACGAGCGAGAATACGGATCCCCACCGCCAAACAATACCAAGAACATCGTATTCCAGATAATTTTATCGGGAGCCGGACTTGCGTTGCTGGTGCTCGGGTCGCAGTGGTTTGTTGACGGCGCTGTCGACATTGCGCGGGCAATGGGTATTAGCGAGTTAGTGATCGGGTTGACGATTATCGCCGCGGGGACTTCACTGCCCGAGGTCGCAACATCAGTCATCGCGAGCATCAAGGGTGAACGCGACATCGCTGTGGGCAATGTCGTCGGGAGCAACATCTTTAATATTCTTGCCGTGCTCGGTTCAGCAGCTCTTTTCGCGCCGAACGGAATAAGCGTTTCTTCCGCAGCGCTGCATTTCGATCTTCCCGTTATGATCGCGGTCGCCATTGCCTGTTTACCGATCTTCTTCCACGAGAGTAGTATCGATCGCTGGGAGGGAGGTTTGTTCTTAGGGTACTACATTGCGTATACCGCGTACCTCATTCTCGATTCAACGGGACACGAGTTCCTGCCGTACTTCAGCGCCGCGATGTTGTGGTTCGTCATCCCCATTACCGCGGTCACGCTAATGGTAGTGCTGCTCCGATATGTGAGAAGCCGGCAATAGAAGTAAGGAAGGTTCTAGAAGCGCGGACGAAATCCTATGCTTTTGCCACAAAGTCACAAAGAAAAATGTTTAGTTTTGTTTCGTTTTGTGAAACTTCGTGACTTGGTGTCTTGGTGGCGACACTTTTCGTCCACGTCTCTATAACTCCACCGTCAGCCCAAGAATCGGCAGCAGCGACCACTGGTAGACTGTCAAGACTTCCTTGTCCTGATCACTCCAGATGTAATAATAGATATTCTTCCGGTTGTAGGCGTTCTGCAAATCTATGTACGTGACGCCCTGCCACGAACCAAGCGCAAACCGATAATCGACGCGCACATCGAGCCGGTGATACGGCGAATAGCGCAACGCGTTGATTTTGGTTAAATCCAGTGTTTCTCTCCCGTAGCGCCGTGAGAGCGACTCGTCAATCGGTGTGTAAGGCGCTCCACCCGTATAACGCCAACGCAAGCTGACTTCCCACACGGGTGAAATCTTGTAGCCCGCAATGAACGTCAACACGTGCCGGTAATCGTATGCACCAGGGCGTTCGACCCCATCGAGCGCTTTGAAACGCGCGGCCGAGTACGAATAACTAAGCGTGCCGTAATAATTCGTCGTAAGCTTCTTTTGGAGAAATAACTCAACGCCAGTCACATACCCTGTCCCTACACTCCGCAAATCGCCGGCAATAAACGCTCCGGCTGCGGCGCCACCATTGACCAAAATGAACGAAGGAATGTACCCGCTCACCGGATACTGTTTGTATTCTTTTCTGTAAAGATCGAGCGTAAAACGAACGTCATCCTGAATCAAATGTTCGATCCCTACAATGTAGTGATCGGACCGGAGTGGTTTAAGGTTGCGGTTTCGTTCATCGGTCGTCAGCCAGATGTACGCCGGCGTCTGAAAATACATTCCGACCGATGCGTTGAGCGAGGTACGCTGCGTGAAATAATAGCGCAGGGACAAACGCGGACTCACCGTGAACCCATGATCAACGTAGTCGAAATAGTCGAAGCGCAGACCGGGTGTAATGGTCAAGCGGCTGAACAACCAGCGCGTGTATTGCAGATATGCCCAGAGCTTCGAGGACTCGATCTGTTTGTCATAATCGAGCTTGGGGAAAATCCCGGTGCCGCGATCGCGATCGGCCCACCGACTCGTATCCGGTTTCAGAAAAACTTCATGACGGACATCGACCAACTTTGCTCCCGCACCGAACGCGAGTTGATGATCTTTTGAGAGATGAAACGATGCATCGATGCGTGCGGTGTATTCGCTCTCCTTCGATTCATTGCGATACGTCTTGTTTCCGAGCGAGTCATCGATATCGGTGAAGTAATGATTCACGTTGTTGCTGAGCGTAACGAACGTATACCCCGATGACCCCCACAGGTGCTTCCACGTTCCGCCAAGCAAGTACTGATACTGTCGGTTCTTGACGTTGTCGATGCCCGAGAGGTCGGAATTCCCGCCGCCAGTATTCTCTTTTCGAACGTTTTCAAAGCTCACCTTATCGATCCCTCCAATGCCGAGCAGCGAGAGCTTGTCATTCTGGCCGAGGTCGTACACCGCTTTCCCCTGCAGGTCGGAAAAATTCGGGATGATCGTAATACCGGAGAAGTTCAGGTTTCGAAGCAGGAATTCCAGATAGCTGCGCCGTGCGGAAAGCATCCACGCTCCGTCGCTGCCAATCGGTCCTTCGCCGATCAGCCCCGCCCCCGCCGCGTTGATGTTGAGCTTGCCGGCAAGCTTCTCGCGATTTCCCTCCCTCAACTCAACTTCCATCACTGATGAAAGACGGTCGCCGTACTTCACCGGAAATCCGCCCGTTACGAACGTGACATCGCGAATGAACTCCGTATTCACCATCCCGATCGGTCCACCGGAAGCACCCTGTGTTGCGAAATGATTGATGTTCGGAATCTCGATGTTGTCGACGAGCGTGAGGTTTTCTGTCGGACTCCCTCCGCGCACGATCAGGTCGTTGCGTAAGTCCGTGCTGAACACGACTCCCGGCAGCGCGTACATCACCCGACTCACATCGCCCGCGGCGCCGGGAGAGCGACGCACCTCTTCGAAGCTGAGCTTATGCGCGCTCGTGGCAAGCTCCTGCGGTTTCGAGAAATAGTCCGCTCGCACGGTAACGGTGCCAATCTCCAGCACGGTTTCGGCAAGCTCGAACAGAACCTGTATTTTCTGTCCCTGCGTGACAACAACATCGGTCTTGACGAGCGTCGTGTACCCGATCATGCTCGCCTGCAAACGGTAGGTGCCGGGCTGGAGGCTTTTGATCTTAAAGTTTCCTTTCTCATCCGTTGCTGCCCCGTGTGTCGTTCCAACAACGACGATGTTCACACCCACCAGCGGCTGATGCGAAACTTGATCTCGCACCGACCCAACGATCTCACCGCCGGATGGCTTATCTTGGCTGGATACAGAATAAATGAGCGAGAATAAGCTCGAAATGAGTAGGATTCTTCGTTTCATGGTAAAGCGAAGTTGTGAACGTTGTGATAAAATACAAAAGTAATAGTGCAATAACGAGTCTGTTCAGCTTGAGCTTGACAAGCGGATTCGCGTGTAGTATATTTCAGTAGTTCTTTCTCAATCGCATTTCAAGTATTTCCGTTAGGGGTGCCCCCTCCCGACATTGTCGGGAGGGGACTGAGATCAAACCCTCGAACCTGATCTGGATTATACCAGCGAAGGAAAACGGGAAACAGGTTTTTTTCTTGAGCCGTTTTCCCTCTGTCCCTTCGGAAAACGGCTTTTTTATTTTTCAACACGTAGGGGCTTGATTAATCAAGCCCGTACAGAAGATTTTTGAAAGGAGATTTCCCATGAAAACTATTTTCTTTTTGATGCTGACGATTTTCTATACCGTGTTTCTCTTCGGGCAGCAGGCTGGCTCACTCGCCGGAAAAGTCTACGATAAAGAAACGAAAAGACCCCTTGAGGCTGCCAACATTACACTTCAGGGCACTACGCTCGGAACAAGCACCGCGAAAGATGGATCGTTCCGATTGGAGAATATTCCTGCTGGTGAATATACGCTCGTTGTGAGCTACGTTGGCTATACGTCGCACCAACAGACTCTCGCCGTTTCCTCCGCAATTATGATCTCTCTGGAAGTTGCGTTAGAGCCCACGATCCTTCCCGGCCAAACCATCATCGTGACGGCGGTGCGCGCGAAAGAGCGCCAGACGCCCGCGACATTCTCTTCAGTGCGCCGAGAAGAGATTCAGCAGCGATACACGTTTCAGGATATTCCCCTGCTGCTTGCAGAATTGCCCTCAACTACGTACTACTCCGAGAGCGGCAACGGCATCGGTTACAACTACATCACCATTCGAGGCTTCGATCAACGGAGACTGTCCGTGATGATTAACGGTATTCCGCAGAACGACCCTGAAGACCACAACGTGTACTGGCTCGATTTTCCTGATCTGCTTGCCAGCACGGAAGATATTCAGGTGCAGCGCGGAGCCGGCAGCGCATTTTACGGTCCGCCGGCTATCGGTGGATCGGTCAATCTCGTGACCTCTTCCTTTTCGCTCACGCCGAAATTTTCTTTCGAAGCCGGCAGAGGGAGCTACAACACCGAGCGATTTTCGTTAGGAGCAAACTCCGGCTTGGTGAGCAATCGCTATGTCATGTTCGGACGTTTGAGCAGACTCAAAAGCTCTGGCTATCGCGATCAATCGTGGAGCGACTTTAGCGCATACTTCCTCGGTGCCATTCGGTATGACGAGCGGATGACAACACAGATCAATCTCTACGGAGGCCCGTTCAAAGATCATCTCGCGTACTACGGAATTCCGAAAACAGATATCACCGACCGGACGAAGCGCAAATCAAACCCGATACAACGACCTGAGGAGATTGAAAACTTCAGCCAGCCGCACTATGAGCTGCTGCACGAGTGGCGCTTGAATGGCCGTCTGACGGTGAACAACACACTCTTCCTCATTGAAGGCGAGGGTTTCTTCGACTACGACGCCTCCTGGGCTGACACCACCATGCTGCGCCTGACCGGGCAGTACGGATTCACACCCACGGGAAATCCCGTCAACACGCTTGTCCGGTCGTTCGTTGACAACATGCAGTACGGATGGTTGCCGCGCGTTACGTATGACTACGGCAGCGGCGCTGCAACGGCCGGTCTGGAGCTTCGGCTCCACCGCTCGCATCACTGGGGCAACATTCGCTGGGCACAGAACCTCCCTTCCAACTGGAGTTCTTCAACGACTGCAGACTACCGCTTCTATGAGTATCGCGGCGGTAAAGATATCTTCTCCGCGTACGTCCACAACCTGTACCGACTGCGATCAAACATCAGTATAATGACCAACCTTCAATACGTCTTCAATCGATACAGTATCAACCAGGAAAAATACGTCGACACGAGCTTCGATGTTGATTACCACTTCATCAATCCGCGTGTCGGCGTCAATGTCAACCTTACCGAGAAGCTAAACGCTTACGCCAACATCGCCTTCACTTCGCGAGAACCCCGCCGAAAAAATCTGTACGATGCGACGTTTTCGTGGACGGGCGAAGTGCCGCAGTTCAAGCAGACGTCCGGAGGCCGATACAATTTCGACGAGCCACTGGTGAGACCGGAAAAACTGCTCAACCTTGAGCTCGGCGTCGGCTACACGACGACGGACTACCGCGTGAGTGCTAACGCTTACTGGATGGATTTTCGGGACGAGATTGTGAAGAGCGGCCAGCTCGATCTCTTCGGCCAGCCGATCACCGGCAACGCCGATCACACTCGCCATGTGGGACTTGAACTCTCCGGCACCGCGCAATTTCTAGAAGGGCTCACGCTACAAGCAAACGCAACCGTCAGCAGCAACAAGATTGTTCGTCATACAACGTACGTGAAGCAGCGCAATCCGCAAACGGGCGGGAGAGAAGTCGTGCGAGTGTCGCTGGACGGAAGGCGGCTCGGCGGGTTTCCGGAAATCCTCGGCAATGCGCGTCTGACGTATCAGCGCGATCGATGGTTTGCGTCGCTTGCGACGCAGCACGTGGGCGAGCAGTTCACCGACAACGTTGAGAACCCTAACCGCAAGGCCGATGCGTACACTGTGGTCAATGCACTGGCGGGAATTCGTCTGAAAGAAGTCTCGGGCTTCAGCAGCCTGGAGTTACGTTTCCAAGTCAACAATCTTTTCGATGCGCTCTATGCTGCGTACGGAGTAGGCGATGAATTCTTCCCCGCTGCCGAGCGCAATTTCTTTGCTTCTCTGAAAGTGGAGTTGTAAGTTCATCCATGGGTGAGGAGATATTTCCCCGCCCTCAAGAAATCCCGTGCTTAAACAAGCCCTTATCCTTGCCAACGGAGAACCGCCGAAGAAGAGCCATCTCCAATCGTTGGTGAAGCAGTGCCAGCTTTTTGTCTGCGCGGATGGCGGGGCGAACACCGCGCTCAAGCTCGGACTCAAACCGGATGCGATCGTGGGCGATATGGACTCGATACATGCCGAGACGCGCGCGAAGTACCAGCACATCCCGATGCACGGAGAGACCAACGATGAAACCACCGACCTCGAGAAAGCCATTTCGTGGACGATCAAGCAAAAGTACGAGCATATCATCGTCGTTGGCGCGGGGGGAAAACGTCTCGACCACACCGTCGGCAACCTTGGGGTGCTGGCCAAGTTTTACCCCGATGCAATCATCAAACTCATGGATGATGTGGGTGAGATGGTGTTTGTGGGTCGGCAATATACCTTTGAGGCTCCGGTGCATTCACTGGTGTCGCTCATTCCTCTGACACGATGCGAGGGCATCTCAACAAAAGGACTTGAGTATGCGTTGGAGAATGAATCGCTCGAGCTTGGCGTGCGGGAAGGAACGAGCAACGTCGTCATCGCGAATCCGGTCGTCATCAAGGTCAACAAGGGAAATCTCCTCCTTTATAAAATCTATTCAGCTAAATAGTTCGTGCTGAAAATTGCCACCAAGTCACTAAGGCACAAAGTCCCGTTTTACGGGATCCCGCTTTTCTTTGTTTTTTTATTGTTGCGGGAAAAAACATTTATTT
>CAYJSZ010000105.1:0-7752 GCA_964372545.1 uncultured Ignavibacteriaceae bacterium | reverse complement strand
CCCTTCGGGACCGAATGCTTGAGTGATCCAAGCGTAGATCGATTCTCGCGCAGCCGGGTCGTGCATTGGTGCGGTGCGCCGTCGCAAGGGAGGCTCAAGATATGGACCCGAGCGTGCGCTAGACGCTACTGTGAGCCATCGACTACCGACTCCTTTCAGGAGTCGAGTCTCGTCCCGATGGTGAACATCGGGACGGAAAGTCGACGTCTGTTTTCAAACGAATCCCGCTTAAGCGGGATTTTTTAATTAGCCGTCCGATTTATCGGATGGCGTAAAAGCTGCTTGCATTGACTAAAAGAGCGTCGTATCATTCAGTCGCTCACGTTTGAAACCGTTCACGAGAGGAGACCCCGCCATGAAAAAAATCTTTCCCCTTATGTTTTTTGTTGTTGTCTCGTCTTCCATTGCCCTGGCGCAAGTCACTGCTATCAAAGCCGGCAAGCTGGTCGACCCCAAATCCGGTACCGTGGTTTCGAATCAGGTGATTCTGATCGAAGGCGGCAGGATCAAATCTGTTGGGTCCAATGTATCAATCCCGCGCGATGCAACGGTGATCGACCTTTCCAAGTACACCGTTCTCCCCGGTCTCATTGACTGCCACACGCATGTGCTCTTGCAGCCTGAAGACGAGGGCGAGGTTCCGCCGGTCGTCACCAAGTCGCAGGCCTTCCGCACTGTGCAAGCTGTGGCTGCGGCGAAGAAAGATTTCGAAGCGGGCTTCACCACGATGCGCGACGTCGACAGCGAAGGCGCCGGCTTTGCAGACGTAGCGGTCCGCGATGGCATCAACCAGGGCATCATTCCCGGCCCTCGACTCTTTGTCTCCACCTACGCTCTCTCCATCACCGGCGGACACATGAATCTGCACGGCATGAATCCCGACATCAACCTGCCCGACCCCGCCACGCTCACCGATTCCCGCGACGCCATGATTGCCGAGGTACGACGCCAGGTCAAATACGGCGCTGACTGGATCAAACTTTATTCAACCGGGACACTGCGACATATCAATCCCGTTACTCTTGAGCCGCTGAACCAAGTGAGCATAGAAGATGTGCAGGCGGTTGTAAACGAAGCGAAGCGTTGGGGCAAGGATGTCGCTGCCCATGCGTACGGCGGCGACGGCGCGAAGAATTCTATTCTCGGCGGCGTGCGGTCGATTGAACACGGTATGTTGATGGACGACGAAACGCTGAAACTCATGGCCGAGCGCGGCACGTTCTGGTGCCCGACGTTGAGCGTGTACATTCCGGACGACCCGAAACTGATGACCGATGTGCGCAAGCGGATCATCCAGAGCCACAAACAGGTCTTCCAGAAGGCGATCAAGATGGGAGTGAAGATTGCGTTTGGAACGGACGTTGGTGCGTACGAACACGGGACTTCAACCCGCGAGTTCCTTCGCATGGTGGAATACGGCATGAAGCCGATGGACGCGATACGCTCGGCAACGATCACCGCTTCGGAGTTATTGCGTATGGAGAGTCAGATCGGCACAATCGAGCCCGGTAAGTTTGCCGACGTGATTGCCGTGGAAGGAAATCCGGCTGACGATATTAAGGCACTGACCAGGGTTGTATTTGTGATGAAAGAGGGAAAGGTGTATAAATCGAGCCATTGAGCCATCGAGTCATTGTGTGATTTAAAAGCATTGGAATAATGGAGTAATGGAAAAAATGAAAACCTTCCGGATTTGCATCATTAGCATTCTTTTGACTTGGACATTCGTTTATTCTCAGCCTCAAAGCCTCCGCGTCAATGCTCAGCGCATCGAGCAACGAATCATGAAGCTGGCAGAGTTCGGCCGCACGGAACATGGCAACATGCGCGTGGCGTTCAGCGACGCCGACGTGAAGGGTCGAGAGTATGTCATGTCGCTCATGCGCGAGGCGGGCTTGAACGTGCGTATCGATGCTGCGGGGAACATCATCGGTCGGCGCGAGGGCAGCGAACCCAACCTGCCCGCCGACGTCCAAGGGACCCAGCCGGGCTTGCCGCCCATCCTCTTCGGCTCGCACATCGATTGTGTGCCCAATGGCGGCAACTACGACGGCGACGTCGGCTCGCTCGGTGCCATCGAGGTGGCTCAGGTTCTCCACGAAAACAAGGTTGCCGCAAAGCATCCGCTCGAGGTCGTTGTCTTTGCGAACGAAGAAGGCGGACTCATCGGCAGCCGCGGGATGATCGGCGAGCTGCACGACGACGCGCTGAAGGTGGTCAGCCATAGCGGCAAGACGGTGCGCGATGGAATCAAGTTTATCGGTGGAAACCCGGACAAACTCGCCGAAGCCGCTCGCAAGAAAGGGGACGTAAGAGCTTTCATCGAGCTGCACATCGAGCAGGGCGGAATCCTCGACGAGAAAAAGATAAATATCGGCGTCGTGGAGGGCATTGTGGGCATCAACTGGTGGAACGTGACTGTCGAAGGCTTTGCCAACCACGCCGGCACGACGCCGATGAACAAGCGGAAGGACGCGCTTCTTGCAGCCGGGCGTTTCATCGTGGCCGTCAACAAGGTCGTCACCAGTGAACCCGGTAGGCAGGTCGGAACGGTCGGGAGGATTTCTGCCGAGCCGGGAGCGCCAAACGTGATTCCCGGGAAAGTCACCATGAGCCTCGAGCTTCGGGACCTCGCTTCGGAGAAAATCCAGGATCTCTTCAAGAGCATTCAGTCGGAAGCAAAGCGCATAGAGCTTGAGAGCGGCACGACGTTCACCTTTACGCCAATCGAACCCGCATCAATCCCCGCGCCCACCGACGAGCGGATGAGGAGAATCATCGCCGAATCCGCGAAGGAGCTTGGTCTGAGCTACCAACTCATGCCCAGCGGCGCCGGCCACGATGCGCAGGATATGGCCCGTATCGCACCGACGGGCATGATCTTCGTGCCGAGCGTCGGCGGGATCAGTCACTCGCCGAAGGAGTTCACGAAGCCCGAAGATATGGCCAACGGAGCGAATGTGCTGTTGAGGACAGTGTTGAAGATCGATTCGGAAAAATCCGACCGGTAGCCGCGCTCGTAAATCCATTTCAAACGCCTGTAACTGCTTCCCTCAGAATCAAACCTTTCCGTTCCGGCCGGAATCTTATTCATGAGGGGATTCCGGCAATGTTGATAGAATCCAGACCCGCATTCGCACACGCAGAGACTGAGGAAATCCTGGACAGCACTGTACGCAGCGATCTCAATCCCACGGTTCGGCAGGCACAGCTTGGCGACCCGAAAGCGTTCGAGCAGTTGTACCACGAGAATGTCGGTCGCGTCTATGCAGTCTGCCTGAGGATTTGCGCAGACCGGACACGGGCGGAAGAGTTAACGCAAGATGTGTTTGTTCGGACGTGGACAATGCTGCCGAGTTTTCGGGGAGAGAGCGCGTTTTCCTCCTGGCTCCACCGGCTTGCAGTGAACGTGGTGCTGGTGGACCTCCGCTCGCAACGGCGTCGGACGGCGCGGGTTCAAACAGCCCAAGACCTCGAACAGTACGATAGCCCCGACGATGTTGCGCCGCTCGGGACGGCGATGGATCTGGACGATGCGATTGCGAAATTGCCACCTCAAGCGCGGGCCATTTTTGTTTTACACGACATCGATGGCTACAAGCATGAAGAAATTGCCGAGCAGCTCGGTTTGGCTGTGGGAACGACAAAAGCCCAGCTCCACCGGGCGCGCAAGCTTTTGAAGGAGGTGCTTGAACGGTGAATCACGATGATGTTCGAAACAAATTAAATGATTACGTTGACGGAGACCTGCCGATTCAGGAGCAGGTCGAAGTCCGCACCCATCTTGAACAATGTGCAGACTGCCGCAGGGAATTTGCCAAGCTCCAAACATTGATGGCCCGAACCGCAGCACTGCCGAAGAGCATTACGCCCGAGCGCGACCTCTGGGCCGGAATTGAACAGCGAGTTTCACAGCGGATGAAGGGGATTAAAGGGATGGAGTCTTCCGACCCGCAGTCTTCGCGGATTATTCGACTCGAAAGCCGCGCATTCTGGAGAAGTCGTGTTATCGCAATCGCTGCGACGGTGGCGGTGATGGTCGGAGGGTTCTGGATTGCCAGCCGAACCACAGCCACAGCATGGAACGTGGCAAGTCTACAGGGGAAAGTCAGGGTTGGAAATGGGCAAATTGAGAAAGAAGGAAAGCTGCGAGTTGGAGAGTTACTGGAAACCGACGCGGCCTCTCGCGCTCGGGTGGAAGTGGGATTGATCGGCCATGTAGATGTGGAGCCGAATTCTCGCTTGCGGCTCATCGATGCGAGTCTCACCGAGCATCGCTTAGCGCTGGACCGAGGCACAATTCACGCCTCCATCTTTGCGCCACCGCGACTCTTCCTCGTCCAAACGCCCTCAGCGCTCGCCGTCGATTTGGGGTGTGCGTATACGTTGTATGTCGATAGCACGGGTGCAAGTATCCTCGAAGTAACGTCAGGCTGGGTGGCGCTGGAGTTTGGCGGTCGTGAATCGATCGTGCCCGCGGGTAATCTGTGCACGACACGACCGGGGTTTGGCCCGGGCACGCCGTTCCGCGATGATGCTTCCGATTCCTTCAAACAAGCACTTACGATGTACGACTTCGAGAGTGGCGGCAGGAGAGCGTTGAAGAAGGTGCTCGCAGAAGCTCGCAACATGGATTCGATTACCCTCTGGCATCTTCTCTTCCGCGAGACGGGCGCAACGCGAGCGGAGGTCTACGACCGGCTTGCCGAGCTCGTCCCCGCGCCCGAAGGCGTGACGCGCGACGGTCTGCTGCACGGCAATCCGGACATGATCAGAGCCTGGCAGAAGCATCTGAACTTAGGCGCCGAGCCGTGGTGGAAATTCTGGCAGTAGACGAGTCAAGCGGCAAAATAACAAAAGCCTCGGATGGATCTCCGGGGCTTTGCTGTTTCATGCCCGCCAAATCGTGCTTTTCAAAACTGGCTTCCTGAGGTCGAACCCGAAGCCTATTAAACGCCGCCGCCGCTTGAAACTGAGAACTCGGTTCGCTACCTTCTTCGCAGACTGTTCTTCCACTGTCTGAGTAAACGCAAGGTTTCGTTTTACAGTCCAGAAGAGCAGGGTTAACGAATACGTTAATGCAGTAGTTATGTGATATGCCGCTCCCGAGCCTAAATGAGAAATTCTCATTTGTGGTCTATACTCAATCACTAAGGAGAGAGGAGAAATCATGAAAAATTTATTTGTGTGGTTCTTCGCAGCAGCCTTTTTGGCAATGAGTGGTTGCACTCAAAAAGTTGACCTCGAGGCCGAAAAGGCGACGGTTAAATCCGTCGTTGATCAGTTTGAGCAATTCTGGGAAACGGAAGATATGGAATTGCTCTCGAGAATCATGGCCCATGATGCCGACATGGTCAACTACGGCTCGGACGCCGCCGAGCACTTCGTCGGATGGGAGGCATTGAAAGAGTCCGTAGAGAAAATGTTACCGTCTCTCGAGAACACCAAGATCACAGTCAAGGATCAAGTCATCAAGGTTCATCCTTCCGGTAATGTGGCTTGGTTTTCAGAGGTATGGGATTGGGATCTGGTGGTTGAAGGCAAAGCTGTTCGCAGCGAAGGCCAAAGATTGACCGGTGTTTTGGAGAAACGAAATGGCAGCTGGGTATTTGTGCAATTTCACAATTCTGTTCCTGTAAGATGACATGCGGTCCAAGCAACGATGACAAACCACTACAAGCACGATCAGAAGGATGAAGAAGGCAGCGGCACATCACATAACACGCCCAACAACGGAACATCCATCTTCTTAGCAAGCTCGACCTGGCTCATACCCAGAGGCTTGAGGAACTCTTCCAGCAGAATTTCTCCAGGGTGTGTTGGCTTACGATTCTTGGGAATCATCGTTCTCACCTTTCAATGGTAATCTGTAATCCATACGTCTTTTGCGTTTCCATCAATCCATCTGAAGACTATACGGTACCGATCGTTGATCCGAATTGAATGGCATCCAGACCAATTCCCCTTCAGCGCTTCGAGTTTGTTTGCTGGAGGAACTCGGAGGTCTTGCAGCTCTCAGGCAGCGTTCAGCATATCTAATTTCCGAGCGGCTGACTTCCACACCGAGAGCGGGATCCGTCGGGCAATGTCTGGTGGATCGCGACGCACTTCGAGGATGTTTCGATGGAAGAGTTGATGAAGCGTGCGGCGAAACGGTCGTCAAAGCAATGAGAGTCTCAGACTATGTTTGGCCTGCTTCGAAGACAGATCGAGAAGCGTATCACCCTGACAGACGAGGAGTTTGCCCGCTGCACCGCCTTCTTCGTCTCTCGAAAAGTTAGAAAGAAACAGTTTCTGTTACAGGAAGGCAACGTCTGCACACACATCGCCTTTGTAACGAGCGGCTGTTTGCGCGCGTACACTATCGACAGGAAGGGTGAGGAACACATTATCCAGTTCGCCATCGAAGATTGGTGGATCTCCGACCTGCACAGTTTCTTAAGCGGCAGCCCTGCCACCTACAACATCGACGCACTGGAAGATTCGGAAGTCCTGTTGCTCGAAAAGGAATCACGAGACAAATTATTGGATGCCGTCCCCAAGCTGGAACGCTACTTCCGTTTGCTGCAGGAGGCAAACTACGTCGCATCCCACAAAAGGATCAACGATTCTCTCAGCGCTTCAGCAGAAGAACGCTACGTAACCTTTCTGAAAACCTACCCGGCCTTAGTCGAGCGGGTGCCGCAGAGCCAAATCGCCTCGTACCTCGGCATTACTCCTCAGTCCCTGAGCCGCATCCGCAAAGAACTCGCCGGAAAGAAGTAGCTCGCTGGAAACAAGTTAGATTCCAAAGAAGAGCCGGTCGAGCGAATACTGCCCAGCCCCGCTGACAACCAACATGACACTACTGGCGAGTACCAACAAGTCCAATTCCCATCCTGTTGTATTTTCAGCCAAGAATGCAATGTTTTGTTTTTTCTTCGATGAAAGTGCACCGAACATTACGAGACAAAAACCAATCGCCGCGGCCTGAGTCAACAACCCGAGAACGACTGCGATTGCCCCAAGCGGCTCTGCAATGGAGAGTGTTCTCACGACAGCGAGAAAGGGTGCGGGCATTTGTTCGGAGGGCTGCATCTTCCAGGTTCCTTTCTTGTACCTTCCATGTGCCCAAAAAATCATCCCCAACGCGATCCGCAGGAACAGAAGACCGACATCGTTTGCCTGATGGAAGCGTGAAAAGAACTCCATATCAACCTCCTTTATTAATGGATGGATAAGTTTCTGCGAGTCTCTGGCGCCAATGCTGATTTCGATGAAAACCACCTGTTACTGTTCGACATATCGAAGTGTGTCGATATGTTGAGCAAAATAAATTTCCGGTTAGGTCTTGACCGAATTCGAAATCAATTGGCTGAATTCGTTGAGGGCTTTCTTGTTGACGGAAATGGTCACATGCCGTCCATTCTTTTCCGTCTGTAGCAGTCCGGCTTCATAAAGAACTTTCAGGTGATGCGAAACGGTCGGCTGGGATAACCCCGCAACCTCTTCTGCCTCCCCGCAAGTGATTTTCTTTCCTTTGGCGATTTCATTGAGGATCCGGAGCCGTGTCTTGTCAGACAGTGCCTTGGCAATCTTGACGATGCGGTCCTCAGAAGTCTTCAGATTCATATATCGAAATGTATCAATATATGGATACCTTGTCAATCTTTTTCTTGCCGCTGCAAAAAGCTATCGCAACATCGGTAGCTTCGTCGTTACCGTAGGGTAACGCTATTTCTTATCCTGCGTGAATGCGCGCCCGCCCCGCGT
>CAYJSZ010000104.1:0-7853 GCA_964372545.1 uncultured Ignavibacteriaceae bacterium | reverse complement strand
CGACTTTTTGAAATGCGGCGCGTAGGGTGTTCCGAGCAACGAGACGAGGAGCGAGAGATTTCCGCCGAGTAAACGTCCTGTTCCTTTCCCGCTGCGGAGGGGCTGTAGCGGTTCTTCCGGGGGATTAGAAAGCAGGCCAATTTTTTTCGGCGACGTCACCACGCGCCAGAACTGCTCCTCGGTGTACGGATCGATCCTGTCGCACATTTCCACGCCGACCATGGGACCGGAAAAGGTCACCAGCCCCGTCTTGCGGAACAACGCAAGCTGCAACGCTGTTAAATCGCTGTAGCCGACGATGATTTTCGGGTCCCGTTTAACTGCTCGATAATCAACCAGCGATAAGAGTCGTGGTGTGCCGTATCCCCCGCGCACGGCGAAAATCGCCTTGACATTCCGGTCATTGAGCAGTTCATTCAAGTCGGCAGCGCGCTCCTCGTCAGTCCCAGCGAGGTCGCCATACACTGCGGTCGCGTGCTTGCCGACCTTCACACGATAGCCGAGCGATTCGAGATACCGAACGCCTTTCTCGATTTTCTCCGACGAGCTCGGCGCGCTGGCGGGTGAGATGACCCCAATGAGGTCGCCTTTTTGTAATCGAGGTGGTTTGAGAATAGTAGCCATACGAGCAGCATCAAGATAGAAAGAAAGTAGAAGAAAGCAACAAGCGCAACAGGTCCCTCTCCTCCTAGGAGAGAGATAGGGTGAGGTCGTATTCCGATATGAATATCTTCATCCCTCCACGCCGCTTCAATCCTGCCGTTCCCGAGATGATGGACCGCCTCACCGACAACGTCACGATGCTGCGCGACGACCTCAAGAACCTGCGAACAATCAACAAATACTTCGGGGGGCTCTCGGCGGTGCGGAAGAACATCTTGCCGCTCTTTGAGAAAATCGAAAGGCAGAAAACGATCGAGATTCTCGACTTAGCAACAGGATCCGCAGACCACCCCGTGGCTCTCGTAGAACTCGCGCACAAGCTAAACAGAACCGTGCGCGTGATAGCCGTCGACCGAAACCCGCACATGCTCGCTCTTTCCAGAGAGCGCACGGCAGGTTATCCTGAGATTGCTGTCGAAGAAGGCGACATCCTTTCACCGCGGTTTCCTGACAAAAGCTTCGACATTGTTCTCTGCTCGCTGGCGATTCATCATTTTTCTGGCGAAGATGCAGTCAGGATCTTGCGGAACATGGCGCGCCTGAGCCGTGTTGGATTCATTGTCAACGACCTGAACCGGAGTTGGCTCGGCGCTTGGACTGCCTGGCTCTATACACATTTGACAACTCGCAATCCGATAACGCTGTACGACTCGTATGTCTCGGTTCTGCGAGCTTTCACGCCAGAGGAGCTTGCTGGTATGGCGCGGGAAGCCGGCATTATGAATTTCAAGATTACAGGGCAGCCGTTCTTCAGGTTGGTACTGGTGGCAGAGTACGAACAATAGTAGAACGGAATGACATTCCGTTTTACATTTTTTCTGTAAAGCACTATGAAAGAGTACTATCGCCGCAATCTTCCACACTACCAGCCTCCATTTGGAACGTACTTTGTGACTACTCGATTAGACGGTTCCCTGCCGAGGGAAGCAATCATGCGTTTAATCGAAGAGAGGGAGAGAAATCTTAAAGCAATAAGATCCATCAACGAAATAGCAACGCAGAAGAAAAAAGCCTACAATATTTACCGGAAGTATTTTGCACAGTTTGACGAGCTTCTCGAGGGACAAATTTTTGGTCAACACTGGCTGGCCGATGACCGTATTGCGTCATTAGTAATGGAAGCTCTCCTGCATCGTGATCGAAAAGTCTACAATCTCTACTGCGCTACCATTATGCCGAATCACATTCACATGGTCTTTAACTTAGAGCGGAATGACATTCCGCTCTACAAAGTTTTGCAATCCTTCAAACGTCATACCGCTCTCGAAGCAAATCGCATTCTGGGGCGTTCTGGTTCCTTTTGGCAATCAGAGAGTTACGACCATGTGGTACGAGACGGCGCCGAGCTTGAGCGGATAATAATGTATGTGTTCCTCAATCCAGAAAAGGCACGTCTTGTCAAAAAGGCGAGAGAATGGAAGTGGAATTATATCCGCGACGACTTTCAATATTTAATCGACCAATTGTAGAACGGAATGATATTCCGTTCTGTACAGAACAGCAGAATTTTCTTTCGCTCTACAGGCCTGAATTCTATTTCCATGCACACAGAAAACTCAATCATCATCAACGCCCCGCTGGAAAAAATCTTCGAGACCGCCGCCGACCTTTCCCTGTGGCCGAAGATTCTTCCGCACTACCGATGGATTCACTACCTTAAACAATCTCCAGCACGTAACATCGTCCAGATGGCTGCGCGACGCACATGGATACCGGTGCAATGGACTTCTGAGCAAGAAATCGACCGGGACAAAAAAGAAGTGCGGTTCCACCACCTCAAAGCCTTCACAAAGGGTATGCGTGTTGTCTGGACGTTTACGCCGACCGATGAGGGAATTCTGGTTCGTATTCGGCACGATCTACAGCCGAACATCCCGCTCATCGGCAAATTCGTGGCGGAGCAGATCATCGGACGATTTTTTATCAGCTACATTGCCGGCCAAACGCTGATGCATATGAAGCGGTACGTCGAGAGCATGTAGGGAACTTGGAATAGTAACACTGCGGTCTCGGTTGGAGACCTTCGACAAAAGAGAAAAAGAAAATGGAACAGAGAAGAGTTGTTGTCACGGGCATAGGAGCGATTACCCCGATTGGTCACGGCAAAGAGGGATTGTGGGACGGCGTGATGTCGGGAAAATCCGGTGTGAGGACCATTTCGCGCTTTGACACGTCGCAGATACAAACCAAAGTTGCAGCAGAGATTGATGACTTCGACCCGCTCAAGTACTTCGATTCAAAGCTCACGCGACGCATGGACCGGTTTGCGCAGCTCGGCCTTGCTGCGGCAGAGATGGCGGTTCTGGATTCAGGATTGAAGTTGGAACGCCGCGTGCCGAATTCGCGCATCGGTGTTACCATCGGGACGGCGCTCGGAGGGGTTGCCGGGGCCGAGCTGCAGCATGAAAAATATGTACGAGACGGGCTGCGTGCAGTTGACCCGAGTCTTGCGTTGACGGTGTTCGGCGGGTCGGGGTCGAGTAACATTGCGATTCGCTACGGGTTAACGGGACCGAGCAACGCCAACTCCAACAGCTGCGCCTCGGGAACCATTGCCATAGGGGAAGGCTATCGGTACATTAAGGACGGCTATGCCGACGCGATGATTGCGGCCGGAGCGGAAGCGCCGCTCTACGAATTGACCTTCAGCGCGTTCACCATCATCAAAGCGATGTCGACGAACCCCGACCCCCATACTGCTTGCCGGCCGTTCGACAAATCTCGCGATGGCTTTGTGATGGGCGAGGCTGCGGCGGTGCTCGTGCTCGAAGAACTCGGCCATGCTTTGAAACGCAACGCGCACATCTATTGTGAAGTTCTCGGCTACGCGTGCAACAACGACGCGCATCATATGGTCGCTCCCCGGCCGGACGGAGCAAGCGCTATGCGAGCAATGTCCGATGCAATCAGCGAAGCTCAACTCCAGCCGGCTGACATCGGCTACATCAACGCACATGCAAGCTCGACGCAGTTGAATGACAAGACGGAGACGCTGGCAATCAAGAATGTTTTCAACAACCACGCGACGAAGATTCCCGTGAGCGGCACAAAGTCGATGCACGGACACGCGCTTGGGGCTTCCGGCGCGGTCGAAGCCGCGATCTGCGCCATGATGTTTGACCGCGACTTCATTCCTCCAACGATCCATTACTCCACTCCCGACCCTGAGTGCGATCTGGATTACGTGCCCAACGTAGGAAGGAGTGCTCGTGTAGATTATATCCTCTCGAATTCCTTTGGCTTTGGCGGGATAAATGCTTCATTGGTGTTTGGGCGATTCTTGTAAGGCGAAATGACATTTCGCCCAACAGAAACCATGAATAACCATTTTGATCTCATCATCGTCGGCGGGGGTCCTGCGGGCGCGGCGTGCGGGACACTGCTCGCCCGCGAAGGCCTGCGGGTGTTAATCTGTGAGAAAACTCGCTTTCCACGAGACAAGATCTGCGGTGAGTGCATCAATCCCCGTAGCTGGCGATTCTTTGAGCTGCTTGGCGTTGCCGATGAGCTGCGGTCGTTCGACCTTCATGTCATCGAGAGATTCCGCATCACAAATTCTCGCGGCTCCTCCTTCTCAGGAACAATCCCGGCCAGTTCAAAGTCTCCATTCTTCTCAATCTCGCGGGCACAGTTTGACAGGCTTCTCCTGACGAAAGCCAGAGAATCCGGCGCGACGGTGCTGGAGGCAACGGCGGTGACGAACATTGCCCGGACAAATCACTGGAGCGTGACAACTTCTTCGGACCGGACTTTCACCGCAGATCATCTGGTCGGCGCGGACGGGAGGAATTCACTTGTCGCTCGTAAGATCTCCGACTTCTCGCGCAGATTGAGCTACGAAAGAAGTCGGAGATCTCTTAAAGACGGTCGTGTGGGGGTGCAGTGGCACGCCGAGTATCAGCCGTGGATTGGTGCCGCCGTTGAAATGTTCCTGTTTGATTCGGGCTATGGAGGCGTTGTCAACATCGATGCCCGCCGCGCAAACATCGCGCTGGTTACCCGGCCGGAAATTGCCCAGCTTGCTTTCAGAGACTTTCCTCTTTTCCTCAGGCAAACAATCTTCAACAATCGTGCTGCTCAAAAGAAACTCACGTCGTTGAACCCCTTTGGAGAAATCCGTACGGCGTCTCCCATTACTCCCCGCCAGAACAACCTTGGCGGGCTTGGCGGGCTGGCAGCACTCCATTATTCCTTCCATTCCAACGCATTTCTCATCGGCGACGCGCGGCAAACAGTCGAGCCGTTTTCCGGAGAAGGCATTCTCTTTGCTCTGCAGGACGCATTCATCGCGGCACAGCGGATTCTTACTCTTTACCGAAAAAATCATTTTCCAAAATTCTCACGCCGGAATCGGCTTCTTGCAAACACTCTGGTTTCACCCGTTCTTCGGTCTTCTACGCTGGCGGAAAACTTCGCTCTCATCGGTTCCAAGTTGCCGTTTCTTGCCTCCCCGATTCTCAAGTCCCTGTTTCTTCAATGAGCCACTCTTTACTTTTGTTCAAGATTTTGGTATTCTTTCCCACACTTTCATGCGTGTACCCTCAACCGCCACACACGCGTGAACTCGACTTCCCGTTTCTCAATTTATTTCACCTCGTAAGGAGTGTTGTATGAAACGTTTCTTCTCACTGCTAATCATGCTCTCCGGCATCGCCGCTGCACAGGACACGCGCATTACAGTTCCATATACGCGCTTCACGTTGCCCAACGGACTGAACGTTATCTTGCATGAGGATCGCACCCTACCGACCGTGAGTGTGAACATGTGGTACCACGTCGGCTCGGGGCGAGAGAAACCGGGGCGCACGGGGTTCGCGCATCTCTTCGAGCACATTATGTTCGAAGGGTCGGGAAATGTGCCGGAAGGGAAATTCGATGAATGGCTCGAAGCTTCCGGGGGCGATAACAACGGCTCGACGAATTCCGACCGCACGAACTACTTCGAAGACATCCCGAGTAACGCGCTCGAGCTTGCGTTGTTCCTTGAATCCGATCGCATGGCGTATCTCTTGAATGCCATGTCGCCGCAGAAAGTCGACGGCCAGCGCGACGTCGTGAAAAACGAGCGACGCCAGTCATACGAGAATAGACCGTACGGGATGTCTTCGATCATCTTAGACGAGAACTTGTATCCCCCCGACCATCCCTACCACTGGCCGACCATCGGCTACATGGAGCATTTGACGGCAGCAAGCTATGAAGACGTCGTCGAATTCTTCAAGAGATATTACAGCCCGAACAACGCGAGCCTCAGCATCGCGGGCGACATAGACCCGGTCAAAGCCAAAGCGCTGGTCGAAAAATGGTTCAGCGAAGTACCGACGGGTCCGCCTGTTCCCCCGATGAACCCTGCAACGGCATTTTTGACAGAGGAAAAGCGATTCGTCTACGAGGATCGCGTCCAACTGCCGCGCCTCTACATGGTCTGGCATTCCCCGGCATTCTTTGCTCCGGGTGATGCCGAGCTTGACGTACTGGCCGATGTATTGGCGGGCGGCAAGAACTCGCGACTGTACAAACGCCTCGTGTACGACCTGCAGATAGCACAAAGCGTATCTGCTTCGCAATCATCGAGCTCGCTCGGCTCTACCTTCAGTGTCACAGCAACGGCGCGCGCAGGCCACACGCTCGCCGAGCTGGAAAAAGTTATTCAAGAAGAACTCAACAAGCTTAAAACTGAGCCGCCCGCTCAACGCGAAGTGCAGCGCGCGGTCAACCAGTACGAAGCGGGATTTTTAGACCGGTTAGAGCGCATCGGCAGTTTCGGCGGCAAAGCCGACCAACTGAACAGCTACTATTTCCATACCGGCAACCCGGATTATTTCAACGAAGACCTTTCGCGCTACAAATCATTCGACGCGAACGACGTCCGTTCCGTCGCGCAGACATATTTGAAAGATAACGCGCGTGTGGTCTTGAGTGTCGTTCCCCAGGGCAAGAGCGAGCTTGCCGCCGCCGGAAGCAAGCCTGTCACGGGTAAGGAGGTGAAGCCATGAGAACCGATTACAGATTGCAGACTGCAGAGTGCAGACTGCAGAGCGCAGATGACAGGACGCAGAAAGCAAAAAATAAAACAAAGAGACTTAAGGTAAGGAGATGGCGAGAGATTCTTACGCTTGGATTGGCACTGCTGATTTCCGCCGCGGCGTACGCGCAGAAACCGGACCGGAGCAAGCCGCCGGAGCTTGGTCCCGCTCCAACGCTGAAGCTGCCGCCGATTCAGCGCTTGAAACTCTCCAACGGCATTCCAGTGGTGCTGATGGAAAAACATAACGTTCCGCTGGTACAGATCAATCTGCTTGTGAACACCGGCAGCGCGATGGATCCGGCGGGCAAAAGCGGGCTCGCAAGCCTCGCCTCCGATATGATGGACGAAGGCGCGGGCACTCGCAACGCTCTTGAACTGGCAGATGCCATTGACTTCCTCGGCGCGAGCATCTCCACCGGCTCCGGCATGCACACGTCTGTCGTTTCATTGCACACGCCATTACACAAAGTCGAGCTTGCTATTCCGCTGATGGCCGATATCGCAATACGGCCGACGTTCCCATCTGACGAACTTGAACGCAAGCGCAAGGAGCGGCTCACAACGTTAGCCCAATGGCATGACGAAGCGCGCGTAGTCGCCTCCGTTATTTTTAACAGAACCCTTTTCGGCACGCACCATCCCTACGGCATTCCGACGCTCGGCAATGAGCAAAGTCTTCTCTCGTTCAACGTCGAAGACCTCAAAAACTACCACGCAGCGAACTTCCACGCCGGCAACGCGACGCTGATCGTCGTGGGCGATGTGACGGCGAATTCGATCCTCCCCATGCTTGAAGCGGCGTTCGGGAAATGGGAGAAGAAGTCGATGCCGAGGCCTGGCTGGGCGATGCCGAAGCAGGTGGATGCGCGGCGCGTGTATCTCGTCGACAAGCCCGGCGCGGCACAGTCGGAAGTGCGGATCGGGCGCATCGGCGTCGAGCGGATGACGCAGGATTACTTCGCGATTTTAGTGATGAACACGATCTTAGGCGGCTCGTTCACCTCGCGGCTCAACCAGAATTTACGCGAGCAGCACGGCTACTCGTACGGGGCAGGCTCGGGTTTTGATTTCCGTCCGATTCCCGGGCCATTTGTCGCCAGCGCTGCCGTGCAAACCGCGGTGACCGACAAAGCGCTGACCGAGTTCTTCAAAGAGCTCAACG
>CAYJSZ010000103.1:0-8039 GCA_964372545.1 uncultured Ignavibacteriaceae bacterium | reverse complement strand
GCCTTCTCACGAATTGCAACGCTTGGTAGTGTCCTAATTTGCTGGGCTGTCACGCTTGTCCCGACGTTTCTTGTCGGGAGTCCCCCCCCGCAGAAAAGATTTGTGGGGCAGGCATAGCGTGACAGAAAAAGGAGAAAACGGTCACGGAGTGGTCCGTGACCTCCTTGTTGATCGAAAGTAGGACACCACCCAACGCCTCATCATAGCGGAATCCTGATGCTCAGAAGCGGTTGATTATCGGACCAGTCTTGAATCCGTTGAGCGTGTTCAGGCGCTGTGTTGAAAAGCCGGTCTTTCGCCTTGATGACGTCGTTCCGATACGCATACACAATGGCCGAGAGGAGAACTCCCGTCACCATTCCACCCAGAACATCCGTCGGATAGTGAGCACCGACGTAGATCCTGCCATAGCCGACCAGTCCGGCCCACACGAGCGCTGGAACGTAAACACTCGGCTTGGATCGGAACGCGAGCATCGTCGCTATCGCAAAGGCATGAGACGTATGGCCCGACGGAAAAGACGACCCGCTTACTTGAGACAATCGCTTCACCTTTACCTCCTGCAACACCTCAAACGGACGCGGTCGATTCACCGCCACCTTGAGAACAGAGGTCGTGCCAAGGGTCAGCATCTGAGAGGTAAGCAACAAGACTCCCGAGTCAAGAGCGAGTCGGTTATCGCCCAACGCTCCGTACAGAAGGAACCCGGCGGGGATCGAGAAGAAAAAAGGCAATGAGCTTTGGTCGACAAACTCTATGAAGCCGTAGCCCTCGGTTTGGCGGTTGTTGATGTTGCGGAACAGTCGAACGTCCAGGCTCGCTTCCTCTTGTGCAGAAAGGAAGACAGGAATGCAAAGAAAAAGAACCGCCGCGGATCGGAGAGTCATGGATTCAGTTCATCGCGAGCTTGCGTTGATCGCAGTATCACGTAACACTATCGATACATGCTGTGGTCTGAGCGTAATCTCCGAAGTATCTAAGGTATCGAGACTCTGACCACTCCAATGAATGAACAATCTGTTTGTTTCAATGTTAGGAAAGCTTGAAGTTTCTCCATCACCTCACGATGTGGAATGCAGTTTGCCTTTTGTACACCCATAAGATTTTCCCGCTTGCATCCACCGCAACTTCTTCTTCTTGAGCAGACCTAACCGGCTGATTATTCCATTCCGGTACCGGCGTCGTCGCTTGAAGCTCGATGGAGTACCACGTGCCTGGCAGTAAGGGTGTATCGCCCCTGCCCGGCACACCCATCTGGCGGTCCCAAAGTCCGATGAGCGGTCCTGCGCCATGTCCGTGCTCGCCGATGGGATGCGTGTAGATGGTTCCGTCGATTCCTTCCTTCTTCATTTGAGCGAGAGCGTTTCCAAGAATTTGGTTACCGCTCAATCCGAGTTTCATGTTCTCCAACAGAATGTCTTGCAGACGGTTGCTGTTGGTGAGTGTTCTTTTGATTCCGGCGGGAACGTCCGTCTCACCATCCCGAAGCACGTAGCCCATGTGCTGTGTATCGGTATTCAACCGCATGGCAGAAATACCGAAGTCGCAGTGCAAAACGTCTCCGCGCTGAATGACAGGGTTGGGATCGTTTGAGACATCGACACCTTTGCGTTGTATGCTAACGCTCGTTTGAAACCATGTGCCAAAACCAAGGTCATGCGTTTTCTGCCGCATCCACCACACGACATCCTGTGTCGTTGTCTTGCCGGGAGTAACCACTCTGTTGGAAAATGCCTCTCCGATGATGGCATGGACTGTTTTCATCATCTCCTGATAGACCGCCATCATTTCGGGAATCCGAATGGAGATGTAGTCGTGAGCGAGGCGCTCCGCACGCACGACACGCGCCGTATACTTCGGACCGATAGCTTCCTGCAACTGCTCCCATTCTCCCGCAGACAACCCGTCGGAGAACGCGTGTGTTTGAGAGATATTGACGGCTATTGTCCTTGGGTCTCGCTCCAGAACAACATTCGTCAGGAGCTTCCATTGGTCCTTGCCCCACAGCTCGGCGTTGCCGAGACTCGTATCGCGATAGGCAACGTAGAGCCCACCTTGAGACGTTCCACCCAGCGCAAGTCGCTCGACACCCTTTTCCGGTCCACGGTCGAAGAAGACATACACCGTTCTCCGGCGGGCAGCAAAGGTGGTTGCTGAGACAAGCGAGGAAAACACCGGGTCCTCATTGTATTCCCGCATGGGGATGATCCACATCTGGGCTCCGTTCTCGCGCATCAAACGGGGGAGAACGTTCTCCAGACGAATCTTCAGCCACTTTTGCTGGATCTCTGTTTGCTGACGGAGAGAAGGAAGTGGATTGACGATTTCCTGTGCCTCGGAGACGACGCCAATGAACATCATGACCACGACGACACAATTGCATACGGTAGATTTGGCAACCATGAGGGTATTTCCTTTTGCTATGGACGTTTTTTCGAGATTACCTGCAGAGTATTTGCAACCGGTCGCTCACCTGTTTTATCCGACGGTGAATTGACAATTGTCCCCTCCACCAGCATCGTTGTGGATCCGCCGCCGTCGAGATTGATGGCATTCCACGCTCCTATCGACAGTAAAAAGTCGGCCACCTCATCGAAATTCATCCCCATGCTAAGTTCCTGACGGCCGTCGACCGTGCAGAGAAACAGCCTGGTCGTGTCCCGGTCGAACCCGACAAACGTACGAGGATGCCGTCTCGTCAGAAAATCCGTCGCCAGGCGTTCGCCGCGAATTACCACCGTCGAATCGTAGACACCGTCCACGAGAATCCTCCCCGCTCCGCCGACAACTTCCTGCAGGTCAGGCATTGCAGGGGCGAAACCCAAATATATTGCGAGCGTATCGCCGACGCGGACGCTGCTCTCAAGAGCTTTTTTCACGCCTTGGTCTGTCGCGAGGAGTGCAGCTTCTCCATACGCCATCGGCAATCGCAGGAGCGGGCCGCGGGAAATTACCACGGATTTGAGCGTATCATTCACCCTCCAGCGCGGGCCTATGACACGACAAAGAATGACGGCATCGTCTTGAGATGCAGTGATGAGCGTATCCCACTCTGCCGTGAACAAGATCGTTCTCTGGTTGCCCCGGGGCTCATTGACCCTGTCGATGCGAAGGCTTGTGCCTCCTTTTAGGATGATGCTCCCACGGAATGACAATGCCTCTATGGATGGCCTCCGCCTCGAATCAAAGCCAAGATGAGAGCGGGCACTGGGGACGCCGTGGATGATCTTCCCTTTCATCACTTGATTTCCTACAGGCCATCCCGTCTGATAGCTGAAGAAATCAGCGTTGATCGCCCCGACGACGCGATGGTCTGGCCGCTCGTTGGCAGAGGTTTGCGTGGTGGTGCGAACGAGCTTCGTCAAGCGAAACGTTTCGAACTGAATGCTCGGCTCGCGCAAATCCACTTCGAGCACGTGGATGGAATACGGTCCCGGCTTTTGATAGGATGTGTGCGTAACTCCTGGTACGACCTGTTGAGAACGAATGACCTCCTGTGCCGCGGATTGCAACGCAGAGACAGACAGAAGGAAAACGACGGTCAGGACGAGGTTCGTGTGTCGTTTCATAGGACTTCAACAGTCTTTTGCTTGGATTGCTTCCCTGCCACAATGATGATGGAGCTTTTCGGTTTGTGAAAGTGATCTGCGAGAAGTTCGATCACTTTCTTGTTTGCCTTTCCTTCGACCGGCGGAACGGTGACGCTCACGGAAAGGCTTCCGTCTTCGCGCACCTCGACGTGATTTCTTCGTGCATTGGCCTTCACTCGAACCTGGAGTTTCATCCGCCATCCCAAAAAAGAATGACCACACGGAACACCCACTGTGGTCACGATAGCTCATCAAGAAGAGGACACCAGCGCCTAGCTCTTTTTGGCGAAGCGCTGCTCGATGTCCGCGATCTTTTGAACGCGCGCCTGATGTCTCCCTCCTCCAAACCAGGTCTCGAGCCAAACCCGGACAATCGCTTTTGCGGCCTCGATGCCCAGTACCCTCCCGCCGAGCGTCAGCACATTGGCGTCGTTGTGTTCGCGACTGCTGCGTGCCGCAAACTCGCTGAACCCGGTCGCTGCGCGCACACCCGGCACTTTATTGGCAACCATGGCGGAGGCCACGCCAACCGCGTCGATCATGATTCCCTTTGACGCTTGCCCCGAGCTTACGAGTGAAGCAACGGCGTACGCAAAATCGGGATAATCGCAGGCTTGTTCTGAATTTGTCCCCACATCAGCCACGGTGTAGCCGAGCTCGTGAAGAAGATTCTTGATCTGCTCTTTCATTTGATACCCGCCATGGTCCGCACCGAGAGCGATCACGATTGCGGAGTTGGGTGACTTTGCGTCTTTTGGATTGAGGATAGAAACGGATTGGACGCTTTTGAGCTGAACAGCGCCCGAAACGTCCGTCGTAAATTCTATCCGGCATCTCAACGCCGCATCACGCGCGGAGGGTGTAATAATCGTGTCCGCAGCAAGGGCAATCGTCTTCGCACCGCGTTTGGCTGCGTCAAGGACATCGGCTTCCGTTAGGAGTTTTCTCGCCACGGTTAATTCTGCTCTTGTCCGACGTATTTCCCGTCGCCCCACTCTAATACCTCAAGCCTCACTCTGGTCGTTCCTTTTTCGATCAGATCGATCTCTTTCCCTGCGCCGAGGGAGAGGTCGATGATGCGTCCTTCCTTGAACGGTCCGCGATCGTTGATGCGGACGATAACGACTTTGTTATTCTCCAAATTCGTCACCCTCACCTTGCTGCCGAATGGAAACGTCCGGTGCGCCGCCGTCAGATCGTGCATGTTGAACGTCTCGCCGTTCGAGGTCATCTTGCCGTGGAAGTCATCTGCATAATAGGAGGCCACGCCTTCGAGCGTCAGCAATACTCGACCGGGGTTGACGCGCGTAATTGTGCTGCCGTCTGCCAACCTCTCTTCCGTCGATTTGCCCGTTCCGGATCGCGACGAACCATCCTTGCTCGCGAACCGCACGGAGGACGAACAACCTTGAAGGCCCAGGCAGAGATAGACAACAAGGGCGAACAGACGAACGAGTCTAAAGATACTCATGCATTTGCTTGCGTCGGATAAAATCAACGATTTCCTTCACATCCTGGGATTGGCCTTTCTTGCACACAAGGACGGCATCATCGGTGACGACAACGATCAGGTCTTTTACACCGACGGCCGCCACGATCTTATTCCCGGCATCGATATAATTGCCCGTCGAATCTCTCACCACGACCTTGCCCTGTAAGGCATTCTTCTCCGCGTCAACCTGCGTAAGGTTCAGCACTTCGTCCCACGACCCGACATCGCTCCAGCCGAAATCTCCCTTTACCACGAACACATTCCCTGCTTTCTCCATGACGCCGTAGTCGATCGAGATGCCACGAATGAGGCCGTACATGTTCTCCACGTTCTGTTTGTATTGCGGCGTGCCAATCGATGGCTGGAGCGCGTGAATCTGTTCATACAACTCCGGTAAATGCGTCTGGATTTCCCGTAAAATAATTTTCGCTTTCCACACAAACATGCCGCTGTTCCACAAGAAATCTCCGCTGTGCAGGAAACGTTCTGCGGTTTCTAAATTGGGTTTCTCAGCAAACGTCTTGACTCGATATACTTCCCGATCGATGTACCGATTGTTCTCCGCATCTTCAGAGAATTGGATATACCCGTATCCTGTTTCTGGTCGCTTCGGTTGAATGCCGATGGTGACGAGCGCTTCAGACTGATCTGCGACATTGGCGGCTACGCCGAGCACACGAAGGAACTCTTCTTTGTTTCGGACAAGATGATCGGCGGGCAACACGAGCATGACCGCTTCCGGGTCGAGTCGGTGAATCCAGGACGCGGCAAGAGCGATGCAGGGCGCGGTATTGCGGGCTACAGGCTCGACTAAAATGTTTTCTTTTGGGAAAAACGGGAGGTGGTTCAGCACGGCTTCATGCTGCACTTTGTTGGTGACGATGAATGTATTCATCGGCGCCACTAACGGCTCGATGCGGGAGAGCGTTTGTTCCACCATCGTCCCCTGACCGATGATCTCGAGCAGTTGCTTCGGAGTGCGTTCGCGGCTCCGTGGCCAGAAGCGGGAGCCGACGCCTCCCGCCATGATCACCGCGTAGTAATGAGTCATGGGCTATTCAAAGAGAGATTTGTAATCGCGCAACACATCGTACGCCGCATCCATCATGCCGGTGCGACTCGCTTCGTCCGCTCTCGCCCACTGCCACACGGGGTCGGTGACATTCGAAAGCAGATTCATCACTCGAATGTCATCCATAAACTGGTTTTCGGAAATGTATTTAATGAATTCCGTCAAGACCTGACAGAAATTGCGATAGTCGTCTGCTCCACCACTTCCTTCAGCGAGAATAGCAGCACAGGATGAAAGAATTTGCTCTTTGATTGCATCACGATCCTCAGCACCATTTTGCACCGCCTCAACAAATTTTTCCACCAACTGCGCGAACTGAACCTCGGCCGGACCCTCTCCAGCCGGAGGCGCTGCCATCGTCAGTTCAGGCTCCGGAGTTAGGCCGGGAAAATCAGACATCGGCTCTGGCTCTGAAGGAAATCCGCCGAGCGTTTCCGTCATCGCTTCGGGTTCAGGACCAAACCCTGTCGGCATTTCCATCATGGGTTCGGGTGAAACTGTCGATGGAGGACCGAATGATTCGCCGGTGTCGCCAACAGCTTTACGGAATGCGGAGAGAACCAGCTCTTGTTCCTCCGCCGTCCAATCGAGCAATGATGGATCCCGTTCGACTTTATCCGCAATCCAGAGTAAACCGAGTGCGAAGTCAGAAAAATTATTGACGCGGTAGAGCGTTTTCAGTTCCCCCACAACTTCGTCGGCACCGGAGATTCGTTCTTTCACTTGCTCGAACGTTGTCCGATGTTCGAACTCAGTCAACTCGGCAATCGGAACGCCATCCAAAAGAGAGGTGATGTATTGTTTTGATCGGCTCATATGAATTCCCCATTCCTGGAGGGCCGTTCAATTGAACGTCCCCACGACATTATAGTGTGTACACTCGCGGCACACGCGCTGAAACCGAGCAACAAACTTCGTATGCAACGGTGCCTAACGAATCAGCAATTTCCCATGCTGTAATAGACCGAGATCCCTGTGACCCTATGAACACAACCTCATCGCCAACACCTACATCATCTTTACCGACATCGACCATCAGTTGGTCCATCGCAATGGAGCCGGCGAGGAGAAACTTCTTACCGTGAATCAATGCGCACGCCTTCCCGGACAGTAATCGAGTGAACCCATCAGCGTATCCCAGAGGAACAGTCGCAATCTTCGTTCGCCGTTTCGCAACAAATCCCCGCCCATAGCCGACGCTTTCACCTGCGTCGACCGATTTCACCAGCGATACTTTCGACTTCAGCGTCATCGCGGGCTTCAGCTTCACGCTTTCCGATGTCTCACGGGAAGGATAATAGCCGTACATCATCATCCCCGCCCGCACCATCGAAAAGTAACTCTCCGGAAGGTCAAGAATCGCACCGCTGTTTGCCGTGTGAATCAGTTCAGGGGAAACCTTTGCTCGCTGCAGAATCTCTAACGCGCGATGGAATTCACCCAACTGTTTTCGCGCAAACCGCTTATCCTTCTCTTCCGATGTCGCAAAGTGGCTGTAAACACCTTTGATTTCAAGCCTTCGTAATGATCGTACCGACAGCAGGAACGACGGCAGATCGTCCACCTTCACACCAAGCCGGTTCATACCAGTTTCGACTTTTATATGAACCGCGATGTTCCTTCCTGCCTGTTGCGCTGCTGAATTCAACCATCGCGCTTCAGTCAAAGAACAGATTGTCGCTTCGAGGTTGTATCGTGGAAAGAGCTGAGCTTGTTCTTTAGAGGGAAGCGTAAAGACATGAATCGGTCTTTGAACACCCGCCTCTCGAAGTCTCGCTCCCTCCTCCGGAATTGCAACACCCAGATAATCCGCGTGCTCTCGCTCGGCGAACTTTGCAACCTCGACCAGCCCGTGGCCGTAGGCGTTGGCTTTCACCACAGCCAT
>CAYJSZ010000102.1:0-8366 GCA_964372545.1 uncultured Ignavibacteriaceae bacterium | reverse complement strand
AAAGCTTCCGGTGGGCGGTACTTATCAGTCGTCGACGTACGGCTATTCAATTCAAAGAGGGCAAGTCATCTCAAAGGGCGTTGACCATAACTCATTGCCTGACATTACCCGACTCATTGCAAAAATAGTTGTTTGCTGTGCGCGATACATGATACCTCTAGACCAACAACACTATCTGACAGATGTAGATCTGTTTGCGGAACACGCGATCAAGGGCACCCCCCTTCCGGACAACAGACTATTGCGACTCAAGACCTCTGAGGGTGGACCCTTCAGATTGCACAGCCTTGCTATCTCTGTCCACGGAAACCAACTACATTTTGTAGTTTTTCTGTATGGCTTCATATGTTGGATAGCACTTTTTCCAACAACCGAGTTCGTTCAACTAAACGACGAGAACAATAACTCCATAGTCGCCCTACAGTTGATCCTCGACTTCTCAGAACCAAGCAAGCCGGTCTATGGTCTTGGCTTTCAACCGTCGCCTAATGCTGATTACAGGCACTTGCGCATAGATCCGACTTAGTCTGTGTGGCACGCTACTCAATCGAAGGAGCTTACGAAATAAGTGCGGCTGCGCTGCGCCTAACAGCAGGCATTAGGACGCTCGCTTATCAGTAAAGAGATTTGAATCATTAAAAAAATAAACCCATGCCCCAACTCAACGAAAAAATAATTCCGGTCGATATTGAAGACGAGATGCGCGGGTCGTACATCGACTACTCGATGTCGGTCATTGTTGCCCGCGCGCTCCCCGATGTGCGCGACGGGCTGAAGCCGGTGCATCGCCGCGTGCTCTACGGTATGCAAGACCTCGGCCTCGCGGCGAACAGGCCGTATAAGAAAAGCGCGCGCATCGTCGGTGAAGTGCTCGGCAAGTATCATCCGCACGGCGACACGGCGGTGTACGATACGATGGTCCGCATGGCGCAGGATTTCTCCATGCGCTACCCGCTCGTGGACGGCCAGGGCAACTTCGGCTCGGTCGACGGCGATTCTCCCGCAGCGATGCGGTACACGGAAGCGCGGCTCTCCCGCATCGCCGAAGAGCTGCTGCGCGACCTAGACAAGAACACCGTCAACTTTGCTCCCAACTTTGACGACACGCTCAAAGAACCCACAGTCCTTCCGGCGCTTTTCCCCAATCTCCTCTGCAACGGCACGAGCGGCATCGCCGTCGGCATGGCGACGAACATCCCGCCGCATAATTTGAACGAAGTCATCGACGGCTGTATCGCCTACATCAAAGACGCGGACATCACGAACGAGGCGCTGATGAAGCACATCGTCGCGCCGGATTTCCCGACCGGCGGCATCCTCTACGGCTACGACGGCGTGAAAGAAGCGTACAAGACCGGCCGCGGGCGCATTCTCGTCCGGGCAAAGGCAAGCATCGAGACCGGGAAGGCAGACCGCCAGCGCATCATCGTCTCCGAGCTTCCCTACATGGTCAACAAGGCGAGCCTGATCGAGAAAATTGCCGACCTCGTTAACGACAAGAAGATCGAGGATATTTCCGACATCCGCGACGAGTCCGATCGCGAAGGGATGCGCGTCGTTATCGACCTCAAGCGCGACGCGAACACCGAGGTCGTGCTGAACAATCTCTACAAACAGACGCAGATGCAGACGACCTTCGGCGTGATCATGCTCGCGCTCGTGGATGGAAGGCCGCAGGTGCTCACGCTGCGCGAGATGATCCGGCACTTCGTCGAGCATCGCAACGTCGTCGTGGTGCGCCGGTCGAAGTACGAGTTAGAAGAAGCTGAGAAGAGAGCGCATATCCTCGAAGGCTACATCATCGCGCTCGACAACATCGACGCGGTCATCAAGCTTATCAAGCAATCGAAGGACGTCGAAACGGCGAAGACCGGCTTGATGAAGAAATTCAAGCTCTCGGAGATCCAGGCCAGGGCGATCCTCGACATGCGGCTGCAGAGATTGACGGGCCTTGAGCGTAAGAAGGTCGAAGATGAATATCGCGAGACGATCAAGCTGATCGAAAAGCTCAAGGCGATTCTCCAGAGCAAGCAGCTCCAGTTGAGGATCATCGAGGACGAGCTGACCGAGCTGAAGAGAAAATACGGCGACGAGCGGCGAACGGAGATCGTCTACAAGGCAGAAGAGTTCAGCATCGAAGATATGATCGCCGAAGAGGACGTGGTTATCACCATCAGCCACAAGGGATTTATCAAGCGCTTTCCTGTTTCGGGCTACCGGCGGCAATTCCGGGGCGGCAAAGGCGTCACGGGGGCGGCCACGAAAGAAGACGACTTTCTTGCGCACATTTTTATTGCCAGCACACACGATTACATACTGATCTTTACAAACAAGGGCCGTTGCTACTGGTTGAAAGTGTTTGAGATTCCCGAAGCGGGCCGTATGGCGCAAGGGAAATCGATCAATACGCTGATCTCGAAATCGCCCGAAGAAGAAATTACCTCATTCATAGGAGTGAAAGAGTTTGACGACAAGCATTATGTGCTGATGGTCTCGGAGCGCGGACTGGCGAAGAAAGTGCTTTTATCGGAGTTCAGTAACCCGCGTCGGAATGGCGTGACTGCGGCAAACCTGAAGAAGAACGACACGCTGAAAGACGTCAAGCTCACCGACGGAACGCAAGATGTTGTCATCGGCACACAGAAAGGGCTCGCGATACGTTTCCGTGAAGAAGAAGTTCGTCCCATGGGACGAACCGCGGCAGGCGTGCGAGGCATTCGGTTGGGCAAAAAAGACAAAGTCGTCGGCATGGTCACGTTGCGCCGAAACGATACGACGATCCTCATTGCGACGGAAAGAGGCTATGGCAAGCGGAGCCAGGCAGAAGAATATCGCGTCAGCCATCGCGGTGGCAAGGGAATTATCACCGTCAAGACATCCGATAAGACCGGTACGATGGTGGCGATTCGCGAAGTAACCGACACCGACGATGTCGTTGTGGTAACGACGAACGGCATGGTGATTCGCCAGAAAGCGAAAGACATCCGCGTTGCGGGCCGCAACACCCAAGGCGTCAGATTGATTCGTTTGGCGGAGGGAGACGATGTCGTTGATGTCGCCGCGGTTGTTGCAGAGGAGGAGAACGGCGAGGGGGAATCGAATTCTGCGAAGGAAAACACAGTCGGAAACAACGGGACAAAAAACGGAACAGACCGGAGAAAATAATAACGCCAACAAGAGCCAACAAAAAAAGGCGCTCGAAAGGCGCCCGTTTGTTGTACGGAAGGGGCGATTATGAGTTGGCGTTTGTGACGTTCCGCTCCAGCTCGTTTTTGATTCGCTCGATCTCACCCGCTTCACTATGCCGCGCATACAAAATACGGTATAAGCTTAAGAGTCCGCGCACCCCGGTCTCCAGCCATCCAACATGGCGCTGGATTCCCCCGAAGATAGCTCTCAGATCACGCTGAACGTCCTCAGGCAGTGTCGCAAGGGCGCGCTCGGCATCGCCATCGATCGTTGCGGCGATCTGGGCGAACGTTTCATTCAGCTTGGGCGTGATCGCATTCAACGCGTCCCGCACCTTATCTGTCGCCTGCGTGTTCAGGCTGATTTCCTTCCACCGCTCTTCCTCGTCCTCTTTTGCCAGGCGGAACATGTGTCGCTCGTGGGTCGCCTGAACAACCAGAGCTATACGCGGGAGGTCAACATGCTCTTTTCGCAAGTAGTCGTATGCGCCTAACTTCATTGCTTCCACAGCAACTGTTTCTGAGCCGGCAGCCGTGAGGATAACAACCGGTGTCTCGTTTTTTTGTTCGTGCATCCATTGTAACACGCTCAACCCGGTAACATGGGGCATCTTGTAATCGAGCAGAACCACATCGAAGCCCCCGCGGGCGGTACGGATCGCTTCAATAGCCTCCCGGCCCGAGGTGACAAACGTTGTCTGGAAACCATACTCTTCCCGAAGTTGCTCGGCAAGAATAGTTGCAAACGTTTCTTCATCGTCGACGATAAGAACAGACAGCGGATCTTGGTACACGATTCCCCCCGTAATAATCAAAGTATCCCACAGCTAACATGAAGTGCGGCAGGAATATTAAAAAAATCTCATCTGAAGCGCAACAAGCAGCTTCTTGATCCAGTGAAGACCCACTCGTGAAAAACTCAAGAAACAACAAGGATAACTGCTCAGCATCACCACCGACGCACGGAGCAAAGAAAAGAAAAGTTGAATGAAAATTCTAGTATAAAGAAATTCACAACGGTCCACGGATCGACAGAGAGCAGAGAGTGAAAAAAGCAAAAAACTCTGTGTCCTCAGTGTCTCTGTGGTGTGAACCCGAGTAGTTACCGATATAATGAGATGGAAAATAGCAGCACTGAGCGAAGCCACCTTGCTCGATGATTGAAACAGCTTCAGAAGCGGTATATGCTCAGGGAGGACTCGCTTCGAGCGATGGCCACAAGACGAACAAGAGGAAGATTCTTGAGAGAACGCCGCGATCCTGCTACACCAAGGCAGAAGAATCCGGTTGACAGGGCATCCGCATCGAGGGAAGAGTCGGCAACGACGGTGGCGCTCAACAGCGAGTCGGCCGACTTGCCGGTGGCGGGATTGAGTACATGTCCATGGCGGTCTCCGCCTGCCGTCACAAATTTTTCATAGCCGCCCGAGGTCGAGATTGCCTTATCTCGAAGCATCAGTCGCTCTGCAGTCTCCCGCGTATTGAGAGGATTAGGTATGGCGACCTCCCAGCCCTCCGCATCGAGCGGCGCGCCGAGAGCGTACGCATCACCGCTGTGGTTGATGAATGCCGACTCGATTCCTTCGGCCCGCAGAATGTTAACTGCGCGGTCAACCGAGTACCCCACGGCAATACCGCCGAAGTCAAGACAAGCGCGTTCGTGAGTAAGGCCGACTGTTTGCGCGTTGCGATTCATTGCGATCCGGTGAAAACCCACCGCCTCGAGCCGAGAAGCGATTTCGCGGTCGCTCGGGAGACGATGAAGTGAATGCTCTTCGCTCCGGAATCCCCAGAGCCGCATCAACGGCTCAACGGTTACATCGAACGCCCCCTGCGTTTGCTGATGGAAGAGTCGAGCCGAATCGATGAGAGCGATGAACTCTATCGGCACCCTCACCTCTTCCTTTCCCGCCAGGCGGTTCACACGGCTCAAGAGACTATCCGGCTTGTAGAGACTCAGGAGATTATCGAGGCGCTGAAATTCCTCCTGCGCGCGCGTGATGGCGTAGTTTACCTGAGAAACGCGTTCTCCATAAGCCTGAATCGAGACGACGGTTCCCATGACAAAGAACGAACGATGTACAAACGGCTGCTCATCGCTGCGGGCCGACAACAGTCTGACCGGTGCATTAGAAAGCAGCGCGACGCCCGCGGCAGCGCTCCACGAGCGTGCGAGAAATTCGCGGCGAGAATATGTCTTGGAAGAATAAGCCACGCGGGCCGGTCGGATGTTGGATCGGTGCAACATGGGTTGAGCCCCCCTACGTGCCCGGCCTGTGGGCTTCCTCGTGGGAAAACAGATACTCGGAGTGAGCGGTCCGTTGATTCACACTGCCGGGCTCCGGCTTTTCGTCGTTGGTACTGTCTTGCAGCGCAGCGCGAAACAAAAAGAGGACGAGTGAACCGAGGAGAAAAACGAGTGCCGCTTCGAGCGACACGAAGGAAATGATTTTCAACCAGGCAAAGTCGGCACTCACAAACCGGACAAGCCAGCTTGACGCCTCATTGAAAAGACCCGAGAGAAAAGCAACGACGACAATAATGACCTTTGTAGGTTTTGAGTGCGGCGTGAAGAGAACCAGGTGGGTGAGAAGCAACAGCACAAAGGCCATCATGGCGAGATGGCCGTGGGTAACCTCCAGCATCGACTGGTAGCTTCGCGCAGGCCGGAAATGCTCTTCCGAGCCGTTGTAGTAGGAAACGACGGAACTCGGAGTCAGGTCCATTTTGTCGAAGTACAACAGGGCGTTCGTTACCACAAATCCGGCCAGCAGAAGAGCGGTGAGCCAGAGCGTTAGTCGCATCAAAGGGTTCTTGTGGAACCCGCCGTTTTGCATGTACTGCATCTCAACGCTCCTTCGGTACGGCGATTTCAAAGGTCGCAAGAACCCTGCGGACGCCGTCCGTAATCGATTGGGCGGAAATCGTAGCGCCGACAATGTTCTGGACGCCGCGCTTCAGCCACAGGTCGTCATCAATCCTTCTCCTGGCGAACAGGCCCAGCCAGCGTTTGGGTGGAAGATAATCCTCCGGCTCGTAGAAGGCCAGCAGCTCAACGGCGCGCACGGAGCTATCGGGGTTCACTACGACGAGAAACGTCTCGGGCATTGTGCGAACAGTCTGTGTTTCGAAGAATGCGTACCCCCGGACGCCGGAAGGCCCACGACCGACATAGTACGTGAGAATCTTCGACTCAACCCTCGCTCGCGAGCGCGACTGGATGAGGCGTACCTGTTCGTCGCTGAGAAAGGAGGTCTTTCGTTCGAGTTCGACGGCGTTCGGAAAATACTGCTTCAACGCCTCATCCCTGGTCATGTAAACCTGGCCATGCAGACCGACAGACGCGAAGCCGAAAACACAAACAAGTAGGAAAGTACTCTGGAAAACCGAGCGCACGGTGAACACCGATTAGAAAAGATAGTTTAACGCAACATTCCACTGGTCGATACCGGTCGATGCCTTGTTGCTGTTTTGACGGATGTCGAATTTGAATGCGACGTTCGGATGCGGCTTGTAGCTTACGCCGAGAACCAGTGAACTTCGGTCGTTTGCCGGATTTGCGGTATACCCGGAAGCGACGGATGCCTGAGTGTTGAGCGTCTCATACTGTACGAACGGTGCGAGGTACTGCTCGGACCCCTGAGCGAGCAAGGGGAGAACGTCGTACCCGGCAACAACGTACCATCCGTTGAGCCCGGAACCGATCGTCTTGCGCGTGAGACTGCTGACCCGGCCCGCGTCATCGATGGTAGCGCCGGCAAACAGCGCGCGCACCTCGAGATTCTTCCAGGAGAATTCTCCATGCAGGCTCACAAGTGTCGTCGCTGCGCCAATCGTGCCCAGGGAATCTTTGGCGCCCTGTCCGGATTTGCCGTGATAGAAACTGGCGCCGAGCGTGCTGCCGGCGAATCCTGTGTACTCTACCTTTCCGGCGAACGCGAAGTTTTCCGCCACGGCTTTCGAGCCGCTTTGTCGTCCGCCGCGAATACCCTCGTTGTCCGAAAAGCTCGCCGCGTTCAAGCCTTCCACAAGGAACGCACGATATCCGAGCGACGGCGCGAGCTCTCCGTAGAGACCGACGCCTATCGCGCGCCAGGTACTTGGAATGATGAATCTCTCAACCTGCGGTCGAAGTGTTCCGAAAAACGTCGACGGCTCATGCTTCTCGTTGATGATACCGAGGGGCGGCAGCACCATTCCCGCGCGCAGGTTCGCTGCCTTCGAAAACATCAACTCCACGTACCCGAACTCGACGGAGACTTCGCCTAGCGACTTTCCTGAGCCGTCCGTTCTGCCGGTCGAGCCGTGTTCGAACTCAATCTCCGAGTTGAACAGTATCCAATCGTTGAACCGAAAACCTACATACAAGATGCTTCGGAGAAAGTCGATCTGGTCGGGTTTATTCGCGTCTTTGCCGTCCTCCCGCGTGGCAGCGTAGTTTTCGTAGACCACCTCGCCGTAGCCTGCCAGGGAAACCCCGGATTTTTTGAGTTGGTAAACTTTTGCAGCGGCAGGACCCAGGCCACGCTGTGCCTCGTAGCGAGGTTCAGCTACTTCGCCGAGTTTCATCTTCTCGATTTCCTGAGTAAGAATGTCTATCCTGCGATAAAGCTCCTTTAGCGAATCGGCTGCTGTCTCTTGCGACTGTGCCACAGGGCTAAGGGGAAGTACAAGAGTAAACAAAAGAACAATACGACATAGCATAGAATATTCCTTATTTTCTTGAGAGGAAATAACATTTGGTGAAATACAACCGGAATTGGGTTCCCTCTGGCAGCAACAGGAGCAGGAAGAGAGCGCTCGAAATAAGGGAAACGCGCGGTAAGCTCCAGCGCAACACCCGGTACTACAGTTAGTGCAAACTTTTCGCTCGCTCATCTGGGGTGACTGTTACAGTTTGCGGCACGTGGCTCGTCTGGAAGTACTTTTTGTTCTTTAGAAGGTCATCAACGCTTACCAGCAACGATCCTCCCCGAAGTCGCGAGGAAAGGAAGAGCGGCGCGCACCCTAACCCCTCCATGGAGCCGCTTTGCTCTTCGTTGCCCTCGGTTGCGATGGCAAGCTTGCTCATTTCAGAAGGAGCTTCGCAGACGGAGCAGATTAACTCACCTCCATCAAGATAATAGTACCCGTAATTGTAACATGCACGGCACGCATCGAACGCGGTGGCAAAGGCGC
>CAYJSZ010000101.1:0-8468 GCA_964372545.1 uncultured Ignavibacteriaceae bacterium | reverse complement strand
GCTCTTGTTCGATGAACTCCTCGATGAGCCGATCGTCCGCCAACGCTGTCTCGATGCGCCGAAGCGCTTCTTTGATGTCTTCTGATGAAGAAACGTACGAGAGGCGAATGTATTCTTCATCGTCGCCGGCAGTGCGGGTACCAAAACATTGTTGACCGAGCACGGCGACCCCGGCTTTGTAAAGCAGGAATCGCTGAAGCGCCTTGGAATCCCGGAATCCCTTCCGCCGGCAGACGCGGGTGACATTCGGATACGCATAGAACGCGCCGGACGGCTTGTGGCAGAAGAAGCCGTCGAGGCTGTTGAGGCCGTCTACGATCAGGTCTCGATTTTGACGGAACTCCGCCACCATCACATCCACTGAATCCTGTGGACCGACCATCGCTGCCATGGCGGCATGCTGTGTAAAGGTTGCCGTACAGGAATTTGAGTTGGTCATTAATCGTGCAACGACGGTTGCGAGATGTTTCGGCATGACGCCGTACCCAACGCGCCAGCCGGTCATTGCATAGGTCTTGGAGTGGCCGTCGAGAATGATCGTCCGCTCCTTCATGCCCGGGAATTGGCTGATGCTCTCCGGTTTCCCTTCGTAGATAATGCGCGAGTAGATCTCATCCGAGAGCACCCAGAAATCGTGCTTGAGTGCGAGCTCTGCGATTTCGTGCAAATCGTTTTTCGGGATAATACCGCCGGTTGGATTATGCGGCGAGTTCACGATGATCATCTTCGTGCGGTCGCTAATCTTCGACCGGAGTTCCTTCACGTCAAAACTGAACCCTTTTTCTTCGCGCAATCGCAACGGAATCGCTTTCGCGCCGACGAACTTGACCATCGACTCGTAGATCGGATAGCCCGGAAGCGGATAGATCACTTCATCCCCTTCCTCCACGCAGGCAAGAATGCTGAAGAAGATCACCGGCTTGCCGCCGGGAACGACGACAACCTCATCGGGCGACACGGGGATCCCCCGCGTCCTCGCCACATACTCGGCGATGACGGTGCGGAACTCCGCAATTCCCGCCGAAGGGCTGTAGTGTGTAAGATTCTCGTCCAGCGCTTTCTTCGCGGCGTCTTTAATGTACTCGGCAGTCGCACATGCCGGCTCGCCGATCGAAAGCGTGATGATGTTGCGTCCTTGTGCGCGGAGCTCATTGATTTCCGCGAGCACTTCGAACGCTGTTTCTGTTCCCAAACGGGATACACGTGATGCGAGATTCATAAGTCACCTGGAATTGACATCATTAAAAGAACTACCACGAAGACACGAAGGCTCAACGCTTCACGAAGAGTAGCAACGTGGAATTATTTTTCTTAGTGTCTTCGTGCCTTTGTGGCAAGTAATACGTTTTTAGTACTTTGCCTCTACTGTTTTTCGTTTCAGCTCATAGAGCGTGTATGCTTTGTGCGCGATGTGTTCGGCGCTGACTTCAAACTCTTTGATCAACTCCCACGGCGCGCCGGATTCACCGAACCGGTCTTTCACACCGATGGAGCCTGTAATAACGGGGACTAGGTACAGCTCAGGCGATTCTGTAATGATTCTGCAAACCCGGTCTGCTAACCCACCGATCTGGTGTTCCTCTGCGGTCACGACCACGCCTGTTGCTTTCGCCGCTTCGATAACAGCATCCGCATCCAGCGGTTTGAGCGTGTGCATGTTGATGATGCGGGTCTCGAGGTCGTATTCTTCTTTGAGGATGTAGGCTGCCCGCATCGCTTCCGGCACCATGGGTCCGCAAGCAATGATGGAGAGGTGCTCGCCCTCGTTCTTGCATTCGGAGGCGAGGCATGTTTCAAACGCATCGATGAATCGTTTTTGTGTCTGCCGTAGCCGGATGACATTCGCCTTGCCAAACCTGAACGGCGTGGATTCTTTCGTCACAATCGGTGTTGCTTCTCGCGCAAAGCGGATGAACTTCGGGCCTTGGATGTCGAAGAGCAGGCATTCGGTTGCCTTTTTCGTCTCGAGGGCATCGCAGGGAACGACCACGTTCATGTTCGGTAGGCCGCACACCTGGAAAAGATCCTCCAATGCCTGGTGCGTCGCGCCGTCGGGTCCAACCGAGACGCCGCCGTGCGCGCCGGCGATCAAGACATTCAGCTCGCCGTAGCAAACTGTCGTGCGAATCTGATCGAGACACCGGCCTGCGGCGAACGTCCCGTACGTCCCGAGTACCGGAATCTTCCCTTCCCGCGCCAACCCCGCCGCGACGTTGATCGCGCTCTGCTCCGCAATGCCGATGCTGATCCAGCGCGGCTTTCGCTCGGGATGTTTCTCATAGAAATCGCTAATGGTGATCGAGCCTGAAATATCCAACCCTAAGCAGACGACGCGTTCATCTCCTCCGTGCTCGGAGAGTGCCTTCCCGAACCCTTTGCGGGTCGGCTCCATCTCCACCCGCATCCATTCGTCGCTGTTCCACCAGTAATCCCGACTGAAATTCGGAATCTTGTGGCTCAGCTCGACGTTCATGTGCCGCTGGTAGGTCTGTGCCTTCGCGAGCAGGTTCTCCACCGGGATTTCATTCTCCACGCCGAGCTGTTTCAATCCCTTCCACATCTCTTCAATGTTCGGAGCCTTGCCGTGCCAGCCCGCGATATCTTCCATGAAGTCAACGCCTTTTCCCTTCACGGTATTCGCGATGATCACCACAGGCTTGCCTCTGATCGATTTCGCTCGCTCAAACGCCTGTACGATGTCACTCATCTTGTGGCCGTCGATTTCGATGACCTCCCATCCGAAGCTCCGATACTTTTCATCGAGCGGCTCCACGTTCATCACATCTTTCACCCATCCGTCGATCTGCAGTCGATTACGGTCGACGATGCCGATGAGGTTGTCTAACTTGTAGTGTCCCGCCTCCATGATCGCTTCCCAAATCTGTCCCTCCTGTTGCTCACCATCACCCATGATGCAGTAGACACGCGAGTCTTTGTTCCCGTCAAGACGAAGTCCCAATGCCATCCCGACCGCAATGCTCAAGCCTTGTCCCAACGAACCCGTTGAAGCTTCAACTCCCGGCAGCTTCAGCCAGTGAGGGTGGCCCTGGTACGGACTTCCTAATTTCCTCAGCGTCACGACCTCGCCGACGTCATAGAATCCCGCCATCCCGAGACCGAGATAGAGCGCCGGCGCTTTGTGTCCGGCCGACCAGATGATGCGGTCTCGTCTTTCCCATGACGGGTTTTTCGAGTCGAGTCGCGCGACCGACAGGTACAGTGCAGCGGTGATGTCCATGATCGAAAGCGTTCCACCGGCATGACCGGATCCTGCGGCGGCAAGGCAGACAAGATCGTAGCCGCGCATGAGTCGGGCTGCATGTTCAAGTTCAGGAACGCTGCAGGATTTCCTAATTGCTCCCGTTTGAGCATTCATGAGAGGCATATGCAGTTACTCCTCGTGAGTTGATGGAGGATAATGAAACTGCTAAGAACGCCGCAACTTATGTGCCGTCAAAGGATTGGAGAAAGAAAGAAAATATGGGGGAATCAGCGGTGTTGATGTGGCAATACTGCGAGAGGATGAGGGGAATTTCTCAAAACTGAAAAAAACAAGACAGGGAGTATAGCTCTCAGGTTCGGACGAAGATTCAGGATGTCATCGTCCAGGGAACGCGGTTTTTCGAGGGACCTCGTAGAGGTCTATTTCTTTCGCTGTTCTTCTTGCTCTGTTCCGGAATTCAGCTTGTTCTTGTCGGACAACCCTTCGTCGTCGACCTCGATCTCTTCCAACATCTCTCGCCGTTTGATCTCTTCCAGCTCCAGTGGATGCTCTTCCGCCATCTCCGCTTCCGTGATGGTGCCGGTGAGCCAGGCGAGGTTCATGGGATAGATGTCCGGGTTGAAGATCACGTAATAGAGATGCCAGACGACGATGGCGAGCGTTGCGAGCCACGCTTCGTAGAAGTGAATGGTGCGAGCGATATCGTACCCGAGCTTCGTGAAGAGCCCGATGAACGTGTTATCGAACCACATAATGAATCCGGTTGCGCCCATGATGGCCGTGCCCCAGACAAGCGCCCAGTACTCGCTCTTCTCAATGTAGCTGAAGCGACCGAGCTTCGGTTTTTGTTTGGAGAAGCCGAAATTGTACCTCAACACTGCAACGGCATCGCGCGCATCCTGGAGCCTCGGCATCAGATCGCGGATGAGCTGTCTGCCGCGCTCGGTAAAGAGAACGTAGTACAGATGGACGACGCTTGCGGCGATCATCACGACCGCAGCGATGCGGTGCAAGAGACTGCGGAGATCGAAGACGCTGTCGCTCAAGTCGCGGATGGCGACGACCCACCACGCGTCGGGATAGCGCAGCATGAAGCCGGTAATCACCAGCGTGATAAAGCTGACCAGAAGCGACCCGTGTTGCAGACGCTCGCTGAGCGACATACGGAGATAGAGGCTGTGCCCGACCTGTTCTTCCGCCAGAACGCCCCGGCGAATGAGCAACTTTCGTCGCGCTTTTCTAATGAAATCCGCTCCGTTGTGAATCGCCATACCGCCGACCACGCTGACGATCATGACAATGTAGAGTGTTGCGATCCAGTACAGGATCGGTTCCTCCTGCCTGGAGATCGCAACATGCACCGAGCCGATGGCAAACCGTTCATTCGCCCCAGGGTGACACTTGCCGCACGTTTGAGCGAGGTTCGCTTTGTGAACAGTCGACGCCGGGTCGCTGGATGACTTGATGTTGTGAACGCCGTGGCAGCTCGCGCAGTTTGCCGCTTCCACGGAGCCTGCTTTCACGGCCAGCCCATGATAGCTGTCCGAGAATGTCTGGAAACGGTTCGAGGAAACTCCGTACTTTTCCGTGAGCTTCACGGAGCTATGACATGGCGCGCAAACCTGGCCGGAGACATTCAACGGTGCGACAGGTGAGCGCGGGTCGGACGGCGAGAGAATGTTGTGCTCGCCGTGACAGTCCGTGCAGACCGGTGCATCTTTGATTCCGCGACCGGCAGCTTTGCCATGCACGCTCTCGGCAAATTCCTTCGCAATGTCGCCGTGGCAGGTGCCGCACGTTTCCGGGATGTGCGCCTCGCTGACTTTCGAAGAAGGGTCAGAGCCTTTCTTCATCTCGTGGCTGCCGTGGCAGTTCACGCAGTTCGCCGCTTTCCCGTTCCCTTTGAGAAGCGCCGAACCATGAACGCTCTTCTCATATGCCGCGATAAATCCGGCAGACGGAGAGGTGCGTGCCCGTACATCGGGGTCGTCCAAGTGGCAGCTCAAGCATTTCTTCTCCTGAGTGATCTTCTGCTGTGCTATATCTTTCTCCGGGTGGACTTTGGACATTCCGTTGTTGTGGCAGGTCAAACAGTTCGGTGCACCCTTCACGTTTGCCGTGAGAGCCTGTGCATGCGCGGACGTTTCGAACGTATGCTTGACATCGGCGTGGCACGTTCCGCAGGATTGTGTGAGACTGGTAGAATGGAATTTCGAACCCGGCACCTTCGGCGACACGACGTCGTGCGTGCCGTGACATTGTTTGCAGGAGACGTCGGGGGAGCCGTTGCGCCCATTGGACCTGAGCATCTGTGGATGGAACGCATGGTTCCTCGGCGCGCTGGGATGGCAGGTGAGGCAATTGACCGGCTCGATCTTCTCTTTATGCGGGACGTTCTCCGGGTCGAAACCGGTATGGCAGGCAACGCAGGCAAGTTTTTGGTGTGCGGACTTTTTGAGGACCGCTTCATTCATATGGATGGAGATTTCCTTACCATTCTTCTCCATCGTCAGTCCCGGATCACTATGACAAGCTAAGCAGTCTGCTTTGGTTTGGGCAGACACGGAACATGGCACAGCCACTGCAAAGAAGATGCTCACTGCCAGCCTCTTCATCGTCCACCAGGGTCTGTCTTGAAGGATTCTTAGAAACATCGTTCGAGTGTCAAATGTAAAATAAATGTAACTGCTCAGCGTTTTCACCACGCCTGCCCGCCGCTGCGCTCCAGCCCGCTACCCGCCCGACTGAACGACGAGTCGTTCGGGCGGGCGCGTTCTGGCGGGTTGGCACGCGGGGATGGCACACCGATTGACCCCGTGAGATACTAGTTACATGTTTCACTGAATAAAGAGAATGGAGGGGATGTATCTCACGGGGTGAACACGGATAGTAGATTATCAAATGCGCTCTTTTCTTTTACAACTCGCTCGACCAATCACGCAATGGGTTTAGATCTTCAAACTAATTCAATCTTCCTTGCCTTTATCGGTGTTTACCCCGTTAACGGGGTTCCTCTGTGTGCCATCGGTGGTAAAAAAACAGTTCATTCTCTCACAGCGCTGAGTAGTTACAAATAAAAAATGATTTCAAAATAAAAAACCCCGCTCGGCACATTCAAGCGGGGCCCTATCGTTGTACATGAACCACTCCTGATAAACTACAGAGCGAACTACTTACCGGGCTTTGCCTCGTCTGCCTTGAGAGACTCAAGCCATTTGGTCAACGTTTCTAACTCTTCATCACTCCCTTTAAAGTTAACAAGATGTTTTGCGCCGTTGAGCGATTCCTTCTTCTTCAAATATGCCTTCAGGAAATCCGCCTTCTGCTCCGAACCCACCGTTGAGAGATCCGGCGGCTTCTGGTTCGGCTTTTTCTTTATTCCGACCGCTTCAATGGAGTGGCACGATTGGCACTTGTTGTCCGTGAAGATTTTCTTCGCGGGATTTTCTTTTCCCTGTTCTTGTGCAACGAGCACGCTCCATGCGGCAATATTTACGAGAAGCATAAGGAGAATTCGAACAACACGTTTCATGATAGTTCCCTTTCTGTCATCTACTGATAGATATTTTTTCACCTCTATGGAAACTTCTGTGGGAGTAGGAAGTCTTTCCCGCCAGAGCATATTAAATCATCATTCGGATATTCAAATAAATCCTGTCTACTAGCTGGATGGCTTTCCCTGCGGCATCCTTTCGCTCCGGCGTGAGGTCTTTTTCGTAATAGACCGAGAACCTCATATTCTGGTTCACGATATAGGTCACGGCAGGGACGATTCGTTGATACTCAAACACCGGTTTCCCTGCGTTCAGCCCGCTCGCGTTCTTATCATCAGAAGAATATTGATCGTAGTGCAATCCGAGGTGCCAGATTTCCGTCGGCATATAGCCGGCTTCAACTGCGACGCCGCTGAATTTGAACGACTTCGTCGGATTCGCAACCAGCGCCCAGTTCTTGTCTTCTCCAATCAGATACGCGGCTTGAATATCCAACTTCTCGTTGTAACGAATGTTCACGGACGGCACAATGCGGGTCCACTCGTTTGTGAGTTGGACTTTCTCCGGTATCTGGACGCCTGTATTCTTGGTATCCGTTCCAATGTGGTAGTGAATTGTCGCAGTGCTTCCTTCAAACCCGGCGAGCATATCCTCAGGCATCTTCAACACCACCCCGCCCCAGTATTCCATAAACTGACTGATGCTGGCCGCATTCTTTCCCGGCGAAAGACCCGCATACCACAGCGCCCAGTCGTTCCTTCCAAAGTACTGAATCCCGGGGTGTGCATCACGAATCTTTGTTGAATTCTCTCCCGTTCCGTTTGACGTTCGAATATGAAAGACCTCCCCTTTAATATTCGGCAGTTGCGGCAATCGATCAGGGTAGGAAGCGAATTCCACCGGAGAAATATTTCCTACCTGAAAGTTCAGTGCGCGCGATCCATACAGGTTCGTGAAATTAAAATAGAACCAGTTGAATTTAAAAGCACTTTGACTATACTCGAGCTCCGAAAAGAACGAAACATCGTCATAGAACGAGCCCGCAACAAAAAACTGAATCCACACCGGGCTCCCTACTGTCAATCTCGTCTCTTTGGAAGAAGCGGAATCTTTTTGAAACGAATTCGTCTCCAGCATGAGCGGGGTCATATTGAGTCTGAAACCTAATAGGTTTTCCACTTTTTCCAGGAAGAAACCGCCTTCCTCTTCCGTTTTTTCCTTTCGGGGACTCATCAATTGATACCCGTTGCGGAGATACTCATCACCGAAGGAATTCAAACGAGGAAACACCGAGTGACACGCGTTGCACGATAAACCGGTTTTCCGAGACCACTGACTCGTTGCGTCTGCAGTCGACGGCCATAGCATGACAAAAAACAGCACGACAGCCAAACCTAAACTGAACTTTTCAAATCTGTTATTCTTGCTCATAGTGTTCGCCTTTCACTGGTTGTTAAGAATGTGAGCTGGGAGTTCGGCGGGTGAAAAGTCAAACGCCGTGCCATTTAAAAACTGTTCATTCTGTCAATTTCAGGCTTTCTTGAGTGGTTCTTTCTCAAATTAGAGAATACCCTTAATGCTAAGCTTTACTTTTGAGAATCTCAAGTTGATTCCCCGTGTGCTAAAAGGATTTGTGTGGAAACGAGGGATTTCCCGAACCCCTTCACCGTAAAGACCGGACAGGGCGCTAAGCGTACGACTTTCTCCGTGACGCTGCCGAGCAAGAAATGCTCGATGCCGGTGAGGCCATG
>CAYJSZ010000100.1:0-8520 GCA_964372545.1 uncultured Ignavibacteriaceae bacterium | reverse complement strand
CGCTCGATAAGAAAATGCCGGTTGGGTCCGGTCTGGGAAGCTCTGCGGCAAGCGGTGTTGCGGCATTGGTTGCGGTCAACGCGCTGTTCGGCAATCCATTGTCGAAGGAAGAGCTGCTTCCGTTCGCTCTTGAGGGCGAGCGGCGCATCGCCGGCGGCGCCCACGCGGATAACGTTGCTCCGTCCATGCTTGGCGGTGCAATTATCGTACGAAGTTACGATCCGCTCGATGTAGTTAAGATTCCGATTCGTAATTCCATTGTCTGGGTCGTCGTTCATCCGCACATCGTTGTTTCGACAGCCGAGGCGCGGAAGATGTTGCCTGAAAATGTTCCCTTGAGGAGCGCTGTTCGACAGTGGGGAAATGTTGGAGGACTCGTGGCCGGCCTCATGACCGGAAACGCCCGGCTGGTTGGGAAATGTGTAGAAGATGTTATCGTTGAGCCGGTGCGGGCTCGTTTGATCCCCGGCTTTCATGAAGTGAAAAGAGCGGCGCTTGAGGCCGGCGCAACAGGCTGTTCAATCTCCGGCTCCGGTCCTTCGATGTTTGCCGTCGCAACATCGACTAACGCCGCAAAAAAAATCGCAGCAGCGATGAAACTAGCTTTTCTCAACGCCGTCGATATTCCAAGCGATGTGTTTATCTCACGCGCTAATATGCGTGGCGCTGTCATTATTAAACGATGACCCCCTAGTCCCTATCGGGACAGAGGCTGTCCAAAAAGTACTTCTAACCATTACGTTGTGTTCATGAGAAATCAAAAATCGACCATTTTCTTACCCCCAACGTGGGCGAAATGGCATTTCGCCCTACATTTTGGACAGCCTCAAAATTTTCTCCCCTTGATAAGGGGAGATGTGCCGACGCAGTCGGGACAGAGGGGTCAAAAAAACTCATGAAGTTCACCAGCACAAACGGCAAAAGCCCTGCGGTTTCATTCCGCGAAGCGCTGTTCCAAGGAATGGCGCCGGACGGTGGACTGTACGTTCCGGAGCGCTTCCCGCAGCTCTCGCCGTCAACGTTGGACAATTTACAGAACCTCTCTCTTCACACCATTGGCGGACAGATTCTTTCTTCATTCATCGAAGAAATTCCCGAGCATGATTTGGAGGTCATGGTTCAACGAGCGTGGAATTTCCCGCTTCCGCTCGTTACGCTCACGGACAACATTTCCTTGCTCGAGCTCTTCCACGGTCCGACACTCGCCTTCAAGGACGTCGGCGCCCGGTTCATGGCCGAAGCTCTTGCGTTCTTCCTCATGCAAGAGAATCGGGAAATTACCATCGCCGTCGCTACTTCGGGTGATACCGGCAGCGCGGTCGCCCAGGGGTTTTACAATACGCCGAATATCTCCGTGTATCTTCTCTATCCTTCTGGAAAAATCAGCCCGCTACAAGAGCAGCAGATGACAACGCTCGGCGGCAACGTCCATGCCGTGGAGGTCGGAGGCACGTTCGATGACTGCCAGCGCCTTGTCAAACAAGCGCTGGCCGATCCGGAGTTACTCAGCGCCCGCAATCTCACCACGGCGAACTCGATCAACCTCGGGCGTCTCTTGCCACAGATGGTCTATTACGCATGGGCGCTGGCTCAATTGCAGAAAACCGCGGGCCTCTCCTCGGCGACGGTGACGGTTCCCAGCGGCAACTTCGGTAATCTCACGGCAGCGGCGTACGCAATGCAGACCGGCGTACCGATAGAACATTTCATTGCGGCGACGAATGCGAACGACGTCGTCCCGCGATACCTGGAAACGGGGATGTTCACGCCCCGGACTTCGATCCAGACGCTTTCCAACGCGATGGATGTTGGAAATCCGAGCAACCTCACGCGACTCCAGGCGCTGTATCACAACGATCTCTCGCGCATGCGGCGGGAAATTACGGCCACGCGCATCAGCGACGAGGAAACGTTGCACGAAATTCGGCGCACTCACGACCAGACACAGTACATCCTTGACCCGCATACCGCGGTGGGTGTCGCCGCTGCGCGGAAATACCGGGAGCGATGGCGTTCCTCGCTGCCGATCGTCGTTGCCGCGACGGCGCATCCGGCGAAGTTCCCGGAGATCATCGAACAGTCGCTCGGCATCCGGATTCCTCTTCCCGTCAGTCTCCAAGAAGCGCTGCAAAAACCCAAGCTCACGACGAAGATCACACCAAACTTCTCCGCGCTGAAGGCGTTGCTGCTCGCATGACTCGTTTCATTGCTTCTCGGAATATTTCTGGCTACTTTTTTGCCAACACCTCTTACAACGGAATGAACCGGTATCTTCGCTCATCACTCGCCGCCCTGGCTCTTCTTCTCTCGCAGGCGATCTTCATTCCCTTTCTCTCCTTGGGCGGCTACGTGCCGGATGTGCTGTTGATCTGGGTCGTGTATATCGCTCTTCGGCGCGGACAAGTCGAGGCGGCGATTTCCGGGTTTGCCATCGGCCTGCTGCAAGACCTGACGACGACACAGTTCTTCGGGCTTGCCGCACTGGCGAAAACGGTCGCGGGGTTTGCCGCGGGGTATTTCTTCAATGAAAACAAAACCGAACAAACATTGAGCAGCTATCGGTTCGTCTTGATAACCTCGCTGGCATCGATGATACACTGCATTCTTTATTATATGATTTTCTTTCAGGGTGCCGAGGTTTCTCTCGTTGCGGCAACCCTGCGACTCGGTTTCTTCACCGCTCTGTACACGAGTCTCATCAGTCTCTTGCCCATGTTCGTTTTCGCGCGCAAGTATACAGTGCACTAAACTATGTTCGACTCGGAGAATTTCGGCTCATTCACCCGCTACACGATTTTGCGGTCCGTGCTTGCGGTTCTCTTTTTGTTGCTGTTTGCTCGCCTGTACCAACTGCAGATGTTGTATCATAGCGAGATGGGGAAGAAGTCCGAAGAGAACAGCGTCCGGGCGATCGTGAAAGAGCCGCTGCGCGGACATATGTTCGACCGCAACGGAGCGTTAATCGTGGATGTCGGCCCTTCCTACACCATTACGGTCACCCCCGCAGTGTTCGAGATGGACAAGGTTGAGCGGCTCGCCGCGTTATTGCAGATAAGCCCCAAAGAAGTTGCAGACAAGATTGCCAAAGGCCGCGCTTACTCCCGGTTCACACCAACCCGCATCAAGCGCGATGTGGACTACAGAACGCTTGCCGCCATCGAGGAAAAACTCTTCTCCCTGCCCGGCGTCAACTATCAGGTGGAATCGAAGCGCGCGTACACCACGAAGATGCGTGCGCCCCATTTGCTCGGTTACGTCAAAGAGATTTCCGACGTGCAGCTTGCGCGCAGTAGTGATGTGTACCGGCAGGGCGATGTGGTCGGGGCAACAGGCTTGGAATCGAGCTACGAAGCGACGCTACGCGGAGAAAAGGGGTACGAGTTCCATGCGGTAAACGCCCAAGGACAATTTCTCGGCAGCTACGATGGCGGCAAGAGCGATGTGCCTTCGCGAGAAGGCTTCGACCTTGTGCTGAGCCTTGATGCTTCGGTGCAGGTCCTCGCGGAATCGCTGATGGCTAACTACCGTGGGGCGCTTGTCGCACTCGACCCCAACGACGGCGGGATCATTGCCGTGGTCAGCAAGCCGGACTTTGACCCGTCGATCTTCAGCGGCGTGACTTCGCCGCAACTCTGGCAGCAGCTCAACGGCGACAGCACCAAGCCGCTCTTCAACCGCGCAACAATGACACGTTATCCTCCCGGCTCAACGTTCAAAATGGTTCTTGCGGCAGCGGCGCTTCAAGAGGGGATTATTGACGAACACTACCGGATCACCTGTGGGGGGGCATTCCGCTTTGGCAACCGCGTCTTTAAAGATCTCCATGTCCACGGCTCGACCAATATGATCGAAGCGATCCAAAAGTCGTGCAATGTCTTTTTCTACCAGTTGGCGCTCAAGGTTGGCCTCGAACGCTACGCAACGTACGCGCGGATGTTCGGCTTCGGCGAGCCGACGGGCATCGACATCAATGAGGAAACGTCCGGCCTTGTCCCGACGACCGAGCATTACAACCGCGTGTTTGGACGTGGAAAATGGACACAAGGATACGTAGTGAACCTCGGCATCGGTCAAGGTGAAATCGGGGTCTCGCCCATGCAGATGGCGCGCTATGGAGCAGTCCTGGCCAACGGCGGTACGCTTCACCAGCCCCATGCGGTGGCGTTCATCCGCAACAAGAAGACAAATAAAATGGAAGCGGTTGCGCGCACCTCGAGGGAAACCGGCATCGACCCGCGCGTGTTGGCGATTGTGCGCGAGGGGATGCGACGCGTCGTGGAGGAGCCGGGCGGAACCGGCAGCCTTGCGCGCATCCCCGGCTTGATCTCCGCAGGAAAAACCGGCACAGCGGAAAATCCCCACGGTAAGGATCATGCGTGGTACGTCGGCTTCGCGCCGTTCGAGAACCCGCAAATCGCTATCGCGGTGATGATTGAAAACGCCGGTTTTGGTGGAACCAAGGCCGCACCGATTGCCGGCGTTGTCTTGCGGCAATACTTGCTGCGCCACACCCAACGAGAGGCTCAACGCATTCTGCCTGCGGAACGCGATTCTTCTCGACACGTTACTCACCTGTCCGGCCAATAACCATGTTCGATTATTTCCGGGAATACTTTGACTTCAAAGCTTTCGGACTCTGCCTCGCGCTGGTGGCAATCGGTTTGCTCTCTCTTTACAGTGCAACGTACGATGCAGGCGCGGGAATGATTTTTCAGAAACAAATCACCTGGGGTATCGTCGGGCTCGTTGCGCTGTTGATCTCTGCGCTGTTTCCGTATAAATTGCTCCAACGAATTGCCCTTCCTGTCTACGCGCTAACGCTCGGTGCACTCTTTTCCGTTCTGATGATCGGCCACGTGTCCTCCGGCTCGAAGAGCTGGTTCGGCGTTGGTGCATTCGGCTCTCATCTGGGCGTTCAACCGTCGGAGTTTGCCAAGGTCGCCACGGTGCTCGCGCTTGCGTCGTTCTTGTCCCGAACGGCCGTCTCTGTCGAAAACACTAAACATCTTCTCGGCACGCTCTTCCTGGTTCTGCTGCCGATGGCGTTCGTCCTCGCACAACCGGATCTCGGAACTGCGATCGTCTTTTTCGCCATGGTCGTTCCGGTGCTGTACTGGGCGGGAGCGTCGAACTTTGTTCTCGCCGCGGTCTTTGCGCCAATCATCGTCGCAACCGGTGCTTTGCTCGGTACCACAGTTTTTCTCATCACCATCCTTGTCTCCGGCCTCATTATTTACCTCTCGCACACCAACCGTTTTGCTGCCGGGGCAATCTTCGGTCTGACGCTTGCCGTTGGGCTGTCGGTGCAAACGGTGTACGACCGGATGGCTCCCTATCAACAGAAGCGCATCGCAACGTTTCTCAGCCCCGAATCCGACCCCCTGGGGTCCGGCTACAACGTGCTGCAGTCGAAAGTCGCCATCGGCTCAGGCGGATTCTTCGGCAAGGGTTATTTGCAGGGAAGCCAAACGCAACTGAACTTTATCCCCGAGCAGTGGACGGACTTCATATTCTGCGTGCCGGGAGAAGAATTCGGCTTCGTGGGTGCATCTCTAGTCTTGCTCCTGTTCGCCTTTCTCCTGTTTCACGGCGTGAATATTGCCTCCGTCTCGAAAAACAAATTCGGCAGCATTGCTGCCGTCGGTATCGTCGGCATTTTGACGACGCATGTTTTGGTCAACATCGGCATGTCGCTCGGGCTCCTCCCGGTCATCGGTATTCCATTGCCGTTTCTGAGTTACGGCGGCTCCGCGCTCGTTGCGAACATGGCGATGGTCGGTTTGTTGATGAACTTCTACGCGAACCGCAAAGAGCATTGATGGTTGTCCTTTCTTTTCGTTGAAACTCAACCCTCTTTTCTTTATTATCTAACCGCGGTAGTCACGCACCGTGTGCGCTGCGCGGTTCTCTCAACCACTGGTCATTCACTCAATGTCCCTGCCATCGTTTCTTTTGCTTCTCGCGGGCGGTTGTGTTGCCGGGACGCTCGGGACGCTGCTCGGAATCGGCGGTGGACTATTTCTTATCCCGTTCCTGGTGTTGGTCGTCGGCACACCAATCCACCAGGCCATTGCCACGAGCATTATCGCAGTGATCGCAACCTCCAGCACGGGCGCATCGATTTATCTTCAACGCGGCATGGTGAATATCCGGCTCGGGATGTTGCTCGAAGTGGCGACGGTCATCGGCGCGATTGCCGGCGGGCTGACGGCCAACGTGCTGAGTGGAGCGCTGCTGACGAAGTTTTTCGCAACAATCATGCTCGTCACGGCACTGCTGATGATCCAGCGACTGCGAAAAGATCCAGCACAAGACCGTGTTGCGCGTGATGGAATTTTTGCCGGCAGCTTTACCGACGACGCGACCGGCCAGACAATACAGTACTCGGTAGAGAAAATCCCCGGCACGATGTTCGTTTCGTTGCTGGCGGGAAACATCTCCGGACTGCTTGGCATCGGCGGCGGCGCGTTTAAGGTGCCGGCGATGCATCTGCTTTCCGGCGTGCCGATGAAAGCCGCAACCGCGACGAGCAATTTCATGATCGGCGTAACGGCGGCAGCGAGCGCGTTCATCTACTTTTCGCACGGACACTTGAATCCCGCACTCGCCTCGTCGGCAACATTAGGAGTGCTCGGCGGGTCGATTGCTGGAACGCAGATCAGCAAGCGTATCCACAGCCACGCGCTCGTCTGGATTTTTGTCGTCTTCTTACTCATCATTTCCATCCAGATGTATCTCAAGTAATCGATGACCGGACCGAAAACATACGAGCGCCTGATGAGTCGCATCCTCCTTTCCGGCGTCACGCTGAGCTCGCTGCTGATGGCTGCGGGGTTGCTGACCGCTTCGTTGCAAACGACGCCGGTTCCGATGCCGGAGAGAAATCCGACGCTCGGCGAGTTGATTCGTCAGCTCGGCTCTGGCCAACTTCTGGGCACAAGCGGCTCGTCTGCCATCACGCTCATGTTCGCGGGACTCGTGCTGCTGATGCTGACGCCGTTCCTCCGTGTCATCACAACGCTTGTCGTGTTCCGCGCGGAAAAAGATTGGAAGTTCGTCGGCATCGCGACGATCGTGTTTCTCTTGCTGGCGGGACAGGTAATCTACTCTTTACGTTAACTGTGCAAAGGATTTCTTATGATTCTTTCTGACAAGCGCATCCTCGAAGAAATAAAGCACGGTACGATCGTCGTCAAACCGTTCAACCGAAAATATCTCGGTTCCAACAGCTACGATGTCCATCTCGGCAAGTGGCTGGCAATGTACGACGAAGAGATTCTCGACAGTCGCAAACACAATACGGTGCACTACTCTCAAATCCCATCGGAGGGATTGATTCTTGTCCCCAGCAAGCTCTACCTTGGCGTCACGCACGAGTATACCGAAACGCACCGCCACGTACCGTTCCTCGAAGGCAAGAGCAGCATTGGGCGGCTCGGGATCGACATCCACGCGACGGCGGGCAAGGGCGACGTCGGCTTCTGCAACACCTGGACGTTAGAGATTTCCGTGCGCCAGCCGGTAAAGATTTACGCCGGCATGCCGATCGGGCAGTTAATTTATTTTGAAATTTCCGGTGAGGTAGAGATTCCATACTCCAAAAAGAAAAGCGCGAAGTACAGGAAGCGCAGCACTAAACCGGTCGAGTCGATGATGTGGAAGAATTTTTTATAATACTGGTAGCCGCAACCTTCCGGAAAGACAAAAGCGGGTAGCCTCAGACTTTAGTCCGAGCATACGCGGACAACCATGACGTACCGCGAAAAACTAAAAAGAGCGCAGAAAGAATCAACTTCGTTGCTTTGCATCGGACTCGATACCGAGGCAGTGCGGCTCCCGCGCCATTTGGGTTCTTCGCCAGCATCGGTTCTCAACTTCAACCGCCGCATCATTGATGCAACGCAAGATCTTGTCTGTGCGTACAAGCTCAACCTCGCGTTCTACGAAGCTCTCGGCGAACACGGCTGGCATGTACTAAAAAAAACGCTCGAGCATATTCCTCGCGGGATTATGACAATCGGCGATGGGAAACGAGGCGACATCGGCAATACGTCGGAACACTACGCAGAGGCGCTGTTCGATGAGCTCGGCTTCGATGCAGTGACGGTCAATCCCTACATGGGCTATGATTCGGTCGAGCCGTTTCTGCGACGAAGCGACCGCGGCGTGTTTTTGCTTGCGTTGACGTCGAATCCCGGCTCGAAGGATTTTCAGCGGCTCAACGTTAACGGTAGACCGCTCTACGAGCGCGTTGTGCAAGCCGCCGTGAAATGGAACACCAAGAAGAACATCGGGCTCGTCGTCGGCGCAACGCATCCGAGAGAACTGCAGCGAGTCCGGAAGATCGTGCCCGAGATACCGATCCTTATTCCCGGCATCGGTAAACAGGGTGGCGATGTGAAGTCGGCAGTGCGCTATGGGTGCACGAAGAACGGTGAGCTTGCGATCATCAACGCGAGCCGCAGCATCATATACGCCTCGCGCGGCAAAGATTTTGCCCGGGCTGCGCGGAGAGAAGCG
>CAYJSZ010000099.1:0-8625 GCA_964372545.1 uncultured Ignavibacteriaceae bacterium | reverse complement strand
ACCGCTTCACCTGCGATGCTTACATGCTCGACCTTACGATGATGTACGCTCAAGCGAATCTTGACCCGTCCTTTCCTATTGATTTCGTCTCCCTGCTCGCCCACAAATTCCATCCGTCCGTCCGCCAATCGGAGCCAGGGCACATCCAGTCCTGCATCGAACAGATAATTGTAGAGATAGACGCCGAGCGGACCATTCGCCGATCCCGTCACCGGATCCTCGGTGATGCCCGCGGCCGGCGCAAAAAACCGGGAATGAACCGCGGAGCTCATTTCCACCGTCTCAAGCGTAAAGACTGAAACCCCGAGGACTTTCATGGCACGCGAAGCTTCCGCGAGCGCCTTGTAATCCGGCTTGAGTTTCTTGATTGTCGCAAGCCTTCGGACCGGGATATAAAGATAGGAATTGCGCACCACCGGCAACTTCGGATGAAGCTCTGAGGTTTTGAGACTGAGGGACTTCAGCAATTGCCCTCTCAGGCCCTTGACCTTATGAAATTTCGGCACCGGTAGCCCGAAATCCACCACCGTCGCCGAATACTTTTTCTCCACTTCAATCGGAAGCATACCGCTGTTCGTCTGCAAGCGGAAATTGTACGTGCCTGTGCGTTTCATTCCATACATTCCCTCTTCGGCAAGCGCGTGAAAACTCGCAATCGTCGCATGGCCGCAGAGCGGAACTTCGATAGCCGGGGTAAACCATCGAATCTGAAGGTCGGCATTCGGGATGGTTGACGGGAGAATGAACGCGGTTTCGGAGAGATTCATTTCCCTCGCGATCATCTGCATTTTCGCTTCCGTCAGTCCGCGTGCGTCCAGAACAACTCCCGCGGGGTTGCCGCTAAAGGGCTTGTCGGTAAAGGCGTTAACCTGCTTCAGGCGAAACGTTTTCATGATTTGCATTCCCTATCCTAACGCGGCACAGCCGCAACCAAAAAATCTCCCGCGAATCTGCACGAATAGCTTTTCGATTTTTAGTGAAGATTCGTGGGCGGAATTCTTTGCTTTTTGTACACGGATTCTACCCTTAAGGGACTAATCGCAACGCCATCAGCGTATGATGATTCTTGATGAAGTACACCAACGACCCCTTGATAAGAAAAGAATCGGGCACCGGAGCTTTCGCGTCGGCAGCAAGAATGTCCGAATAGAGCTTGCTTGATCTGTCGGTATTGAAGACGGAAAAACGACTCTCCAGAACCGGCGATTCCATGCTGGAGGATCGACTTCGCGTATAGTAGCTCATCAAAAGAAACGGCTTCCGTTGGATGAATTCGATCTCCCCCTGGATGTCCGCACCCTTCGTTTCCTTGGTTACGATCGCTTCAATCTGTGGCTCTAACGCTTCGAGGCTGAGAATTTCCGGAAACTGTACATCATCCGTCGGCTCTTCGCTGAGCGCCAATTGCCTGAGTGTGTTCAGCTCATTCAAGGCATCGCCAAACTCTTCTTCTACTTCGCCGGAGTGAAGGGACAGTTTATAGCCGACGCGCTTTTCGAATTGTGTTCTGTACGCGTAGATGTTTTGCCGGTAGGCAAACCAGAATGTCAGCTCGCTGTTGTGCCACAGTTCTTTGCCCTGCTCAAGATCGAGCGCTCTGAGGCCTTTGTGTTCCGGCATACTCGGGTTGGCAAACTCGTGCAGCAGCACGACGTCGCGATGTACTCCCTCGATGCCGACCCACCATGGTTCATTCACCGTAATATCCTGCCACACAACCGATCCTGAACGTTCGTCCAGGCAAAAGAAACTGGTGCGTTTCTGCTCCTGATCGCGACTCTCACCGACGATCCTTCCCGAACCGGAAAAGAGAATGCGCCAGACGCGTCCGTGAGCACGATAGCTCCATTCCGCTGCCAGTTTGGGCTGACTGAAAAGAGAAAAGATTTTCATAGACTGCATAAGGCAGGTGCAACTTAGCACTTTTTGGAGGGATTTTCAAGAAGAATGAGCGCTGGGTAATGGTACGTCTTGGTTCTATATGTAGGGCGAGACGCCCGCCAGAATGCGTAGCGTGCTGGCTGTCTCGCCCAGGCGAATCAGCGATTCGCCCTACAATTAATTTGAAAATGTACCACTACCGAGCGCCGAGGCGGTCGCGACGTTATTACTAACGGTACGATACGGTGAGAGAATCCACCGTCATCGCGCCAAAGATGCCGACGCCGCCTTCAATGTTAGAAAAATCTGGCTGGTCGGTCCTGATCGAGATCTCATCCTGGAAACCGTTCACGATATTAAAGTAGTTATACAGGTTCACTTCAGCTTGGGTCAGGACAAAAACGGCGTTTTTTGGTATAGGGTTGTTGAGCGTGTACGTACTTGCAATTTCTGTGAGTGTTGTAACATAGGCATCATTCTGAAATCCAACGAACTCTGATCCCTGGTTGCGTTCATTTTCAATGCTCGTTCTCCGCTGTAGCTTGGGATAGATTTTTTCGAACCGGTCACTCCAAGTAAATCTTCGGATTCGCTGAGGCACCTCTGCCCGTTTGAGCTCCTTCCTTCCGTCAACGGTGATCTCGAACTCGACAAACATGCGAAGCAGAATTCCTCGGGTCCTGGGCGCAATACTGGCAAGAACAAACAAATTTTCATCAAAAGCTTGAGGATTATGCAGCACATGGAGAGTAACGACGGAGATATATCCTGAACCCGGGACTGAAACTGTTCCTCTGGTTCTCTTTCCCGATGGCAACTGAATATTGAGTGTGTAGGAATTCCCCGGCACCGGTCTAAAGGGAGAAAGGACATAGGCAAGGATATTGGACGAGTAGCGGCTCTGGTCGTCGCGTGTAATCGTTGTGTCGCGATACAACCGAGTTCCCTCGCTGCCCAGAAGAGATACCAATGCGCCGGTAACTTGCTTATCATTCGTATTGGTCAGCGGATTGAACCCGTCGGGATCGTAGGTGATATACAAGCGAACATACTGTGTCTCGCTCTGAGTCGAGAGTATGCCATAGACAGCGAGTTTTTCTTCAAAAGGACCTTTCGGCTCAAATGGCTCGTTGCAACCAAGCGAGGCAACGACGATTGCGGCAAAGAAAACAACAGGCAGGGCTCTCCGTATCTTCCTTCTCATTGGCACGATAGGGTGTTCCCGAGCGTTTCCGGTATTGCGACCGTTAGCGTCTGTTTTGTGAACGCTCCAAAAATACCGAAGCCACCGGGGATGCTCGAATAATCTGGCTCGTCAGTTCGAATGGAAAACTCATCACGAAAGCCGTTCACAATGCTAAAATAATCATAGAGGTTCCGGTCAACTTGCGTCAATTCAAAAACGACCTGTTTCATTCGGACATCCGTCAACGGGTTCGAATTCCAAATTTTCTTGAGCGTTGTGAGGTACGATGATACCAAATAGAGCGTGAGTTCCGGCTGACCGGGCTTCCGACGCTGCAACTGCGGGTAGACCGGATCATAGTTCTTACAATCCACATAATTTCTGATCCCAAGTGGAATTTCCTCTCGCTTCGGAATCCAAACGTTATTCACACGCAGATCGTATTCAACAAACGTGTGGACAACAAAACCACGCGTTATCGGAGAGAGAAAACTCTTGAGATCAATTTCGTCGCTAAAGAGATAGGGATTGACGATGGCGAGGAAATTATCGTTACGAATCGTCGCCGTTGTGGGAACGGTTAAGTCCGACTTTAATACTTCTCCCGACCCAATCTGAACGTTGAGGGAATAGCTCTTTCCGTTTTCCACCACCACTCCGTAAGCTACGTAGGCTTTGATATCCGTTTGGTAACGACTTTTGTCGCTGCGAACGATGGTCGTATCATGGAGCTGGTACACCTTCGCCCCGTCCGAAATACTCACCCTTGCGCCAACAACAGGATTATCGGTCGTGACGTCGAGTGGACTGAAACTGTTCGGGTTGTACGTTTTGTAGATGCGCACGTACTGTGTGTCGCTGCTCGTGGTGAGAATACCGAACACCACCACTTTCTCTTCGAACGGTCCTTTCGGCTCGAACGTATCGCTGCACGCGCTGAGCTGGATCAACGCTGCAACCACGATGAAAACGATCTGCTTCGTTCGCACGGTCTTAGTATTCAACGTTCAGTGTTGCAGACGGGAAAAACGGCAGCATATCGATGCGCTGGCCTGTCTTCCGGTCGAAATAAAAAATGTTTCGACGGTCATACACATTCACCACATGGACGCCCGCCATGCCTTTGACCGGGCCTACGGTAAACCGATACGTGACGCTGCCGTCCAGCCGATGATAGGTCGGTAATCGAGCGGCATTCTTTTCACCGAGGATGGAATACGGTTTGCCCGTTTCTCCGACAAACTGCCCGTCAAAGATTCCGCCAAACGTTAGCCGGTCGTAATATCCGATCGTCTGCGTAAACGGAAATCCGCTTCCCACTTCCCAGCGAAATGTCACATCAAGTCCTTCCAGCGGGTGAAACACCGCAAGCAGATTGAGCGTGTGCCGTCGGTCGTAGCGAGGGTAGTAGGTGAAATTATTCGTCGTGATGGACGTCCAGCCAAGCGTGTAGGCACCATAGAAATCGAGCAACGGGATCCCGTACCGTATCAACGCTTCGACGCCGGAGGCACGTCCCCTGCCGTTGACGTAGTCGGGGTCGCGCGCATCGATCTTGTCACGGTTGTAGGTCACCAGAGAGCCATAGCGCTTGTAGTATACCTGCAGACTTGTCGAAAGCTCCCGGAAGACATTCCCTTCGATTCCCGCGACATAATGATCCGCCTGCTCCGACTGAAGTTGATCGGGTACCTCAATCCACGCATCGAAAATGGAGATTACGTCGTCCTCGTTATTCACCGTTATCATATTCTGATTGAAACGACCGTAGGAGGCTTTCGCTTTCCATTCAGGCCAGAGCAGGTAGCTCACGTTCACGCGTGGTTGCACCAGGCTCCACGAAGACTTGCGTTGGAAGAGCGAGCCAATGTCCGTATGGATTCCCGCATCGAGCTGAAGCCGTTCGTACTTGGCCTGATAGCGCGTCCACGCCCATGTCTCCACGAAGGAGCTCACTAAGCGGCGTGCAACGCCAAAGCTGTTGATAAGGTCGTATTCGAGTTTGGGGAAGCTGAATTCAAAACCGAAGAAGAAAAGGTCGCGCGTGTCGGTGTAGAGTGTCGCGTTGACACGAACGCCGACTTCCGTGACCCGGGTTTTCGCCGCCAAAATGGACTTTGACTGCTTCGGATCCCGTTCCGCCTCGAACGCATTTTCAAATCCCACGGCGTTGATATACAGGCGGTCCTGCAACAGACCCGAAGCCGTGAATCCGACCGCGTGGTTCCGCCAGCGATAATCGGCTTCGTCGGGATTTCCAGAGCGCAATTCATCACCGCTGAAGAAACCCTGGAACCCATAATTCGAATTCTCCTCCCCCTCGTGCGAGATCTTGGCGAGAACGTCATAGAACGATAACGGTACATTCTTCTTAAGGAACCGGCCAAAGGTGCCGCTGAAGAGCGATTTGCGTCCGCTGACAAGCCAGCGCGTATCACTGAAGATTGGACCTTCAAGCTGAAGCTTCGATGAGATGAAGTTGATGTTCGCGCGTCCGGAAAATGCGGAGGCATTCCCATCGCGCGTCGTCATGTTCACCACCGAGGAGAGACGCCCGCCAAACCCCGGCGGAAAAGCGCCCGTATACACTTCCGTCGTTTTAATGACGTCCGAATCAAAAACGCTGAAGATGCCGAACGCGTGGAAGGGGTTGTACACCTTCATGCCGTCGAGCAGGATCAGGTTCTGATCCCCCGCTCCCCCACGCACGTAGAAACGCGAATTCACATCGCTCGTCGAAACGACACCGGGCAAGATCTGAATCGCGCGAAAGATATCCTCCTGGACGGCGACGGGCACAGCCCGAATGTCCCGTTGCTCCATAACATGCACGCTGGTGTTTATTTCTGTAAGCTCGCGTTTTGCCCGGTCGGTGACGACGACCTCCGAGAACTCCACGGGCTTCGGCTTCAAACGAAAGTTCACCGTGATCGGATCGCCGGGAAACACGGTAACAGTCCGGATTTCCCGCTCATAGCCGATCGAGCTGGCGGAGAGTTGATACGTCCCCGGCGAAACACTCGGAATGAGGTAAAAACCGTTGATGTTTGAGGCGGCTCCCTTGTTCGTCTTCAGCATTACCACGTTGGCGAAGGGAAGTTTTTCTCCGGTGACGCTGTCCGCAACGACACCACGAATGTCCACGGCCTGAGAAAACAAGAGTAAAGGAAAAAGCAGGACGAGCAGAAGAGAGAATGTTCGTGCGATCATAGAAAAAGATCAGAGAGTACATTTCATGCGGTCAACGCAACGGCAAAGTAGCGGAAAAGTGAGTGAGAAGCAAACTCGACTACTCATCGGAGGATACATTGCAACTCCTCGAACTTCTTTGTACGTTAACGACGGTGAAGTTTTCATTTGCTGAGAGATGAATAGGACTCTTCTTAAGAGGTACACAATTGTCTACTCTTCACATTCACGGCGTCATTCCTCCGATGATCACTCCGTTCAAAGAGGACGGCGAGGTCGACTACGATAAATTCGTTTTCAACGTCGAGCGGTGGAACAAAGATGAGTTAGGCGGGTATGTGGTGCTCGGCTCGAATAGCGAGGCTGCGTTTCTTTCGTACGAAGAGCGATTGAAACTTATCGAGTTGACGGTCGATACCGCTCAGAGTGATCGAGTAGTACTCGCGGGAACTGGACTTGAATCTGCTCGGGAAACTATTCGACTTACCAACGACGCTGCTAAACGCGGAATCAAAGCAGCGCTGGTCTTAACGCCCTCATATTACGGCGATGCAATGAACGACGACGCATTGATCCACTTTTACACGGAAGTCGCAGACAGGAGCGATATCCCCATCCTCATCTACAACGTTCCGAAATTCACGCACATCAACATTTCGGTTCAAGCGGTCAAAGAGCTGAGCCAGCATCCGAATATCGTTGGCATGAAAGACAGCTTAGGAGATGTTTCGCAGCTCAAAGCGTTTTCCAGCAATGTGCCGCGGGATTTTAACCTGATGGTGGGGACTGCATCTGTTTGGTTGTCCGCGCTCGAGTTAGGAATCCGAGCAGGAATTCACGCGGTGGCCAACTGCGCGCCGAACCAGTGCAGCGACATTCAGAAGCACTTTGATGAAGGGAATCTTGAACGGGCAAAAGAGATTCAGCAACGCCTCAATCCCGTGAACAAAGCGGTAACAGCGACATACGGAATTGCTGGTCTGAAGTATGCGTCGACTTTGTTGGGCTATCAGGGAGGATGTGTGCGTAATCCGCTGAGAGAGATAAAAGAACTTGAGAAAGCTGAACTCCGCAGGATTTTAACCACTGCAAAACTACTTTCAATCGACTAAGTAGTTCTCACTGAAAAAGTATTTTTGATGAAGAAGCATAGACGAAATGTAGGTCGAATCGCTGATTCGACAGGCGGGACAGCGTCCCGCCCTACATTTTTCATGAAGAACTAAGTATCACTCTCCATTGTCCTATTACTCCAGTATTCCATTATTCCATCATTCCATCCATCGACTACTTTACACTCCCGATGATCCGCACCAGTTCATCTAATCCATCCGTCAACGCCGCAGGACCCGGCTGGAGGATAATCGAGGATTTGATTTCGTAGAGTTTGTTGTTCTGAATCGCCTTGATCTCCTTCCACCCTTCTCGTGTTCTGACCTGATCCAACTTAAATGGCCTCCCGCACCACGATCCGATAATGATATCGGGGTTTCTGCGAAGGACTTCTTCCGGTTGCACGATACGGCGCTTTGCATCGTGATACTCTCGCAATTCTGAAAAAATATCCTCCCCGCCCGCGATCTCTATCAGCTCACTCACCCATCGAATCCCGGAAATCAGGGGGTCGCCCCACTCTTCAAAATAGACCCTGGGTCGGCCCTTTCCATTCGATTGCGCCGATACTTCACGAAGTCTCAGCTCGAACTTCTTCACAAGTAGCTGCGCGTCCGTCTGTTTTCCGACAATCCCTCCGACCATCAACACCATCTGCAGAATCTCCTGCACACTCCGCTGGTTGAACGCGACGACTTGAATGCCTCGCAGCACAAGCTCTTTCACAATCTCCGCCTGCAAATCCGAGAACGCGAACACAACATCAGGCTTGAGCGCAAGGATCTTTTCGAAATTGGCATCAAGAAATGTCGAGACTTTCGGCTTTTCCAACCGAGCTTCCATCGGCCGCACGGTAAACCCCGAGATGCCGACGATCAGATCCTGACAACCGAGAAGATACAGCGTCTCGGTCGTCTCTTCAGTGAGACAGATAATGCGTTGGGGATACGATGCCATAAAACTAAGTTTCGGGATCTAAGTTCAATCTCATAGTATAGATCGGGCCAGCATTAGTAACCTCCCCCAATCGCGCTTTGCGGGATTGAGAGGCTGTCCAAAAAGTACTTTTAGCCATTACGTTGTGTTCATGAGAAATCAAAAATCGACCATTTTCCTACCCCAACGTGGGCGAAATGGCCCGCCAGAACGCGCCCGCCCGGTCAGGCGCGCGCGCAGCGGGCTGGCATTTCGCCCTACATTTTGGACAGCCTCGCGTTCCGATGTACCGGAACGCAGGGGGTAAAAAACCTTTTCTA
>CAYJSZ010000098.1:0-8696 GCA_964372545.1 uncultured Ignavibacteriaceae bacterium | reverse complement strand
GAATCATGGATCCTGAGATTCCCGTTCTTTCGCTCGTGGAGCTCGGGGTGATTCGTAATCTCCTTGTCGAGGACAAACGAGCAACGGTCGAAATGACCCCAACCTTTCTCGGATGTCCGGCATTGGATTATATGCGGAATGAAATCCGGGAGAAGCTCCTTGCCGCTGGGTTTGAAGAAGTGATGGTTGACCTCAAACTTTCTCCCGCGTGGTCTACGGATCAGCTCACGGAAGAAACCCGCGAAAAGCTCCGGGCTTTTGGTATTGCGCCGCCCGAAAAGCGCCGACAGACGCTGGAGGAAACACTTGGACGGCCGGTTGAGTGTCCTTATTGTGCGTCGTACGAGACTCGACTCGAAACGCCATTCGGCCCGACACTCTGCCGACAAATCTTTTACTGCGATCAATGCAAACAATCCTTTGAACGATTTAAACCTCTTTGAACATCACCGTCGAGGTGCACTGTGACCGACCGTCGAGCCGTTCTGTCTTTCCTCTTATTGACTTTCATCCTATCGAAGTTGTTGTCACAACAATCGGTACCGTTTGGGTTGGTGCAGGGCATCAAACCTCCGGTGAATTCCGGAAGCGGCATGCCGTTTCTCCAGGCAACAGCCGATGACAAAGTACTTCTGAGCTGGATTGAACCGGGTACGACGCGCAAGCACGCTCTGCGATATGCTTTATACGATGCAAACGGTTGGACAGAAGCGCGCACGGTTGTAGAGGGCGATAGTTTTTTTGCAAACTGGGCGGATGTGCCCTCGGTGGTTCAATTGCGGGACGGAAAACTTGTAGCGCATTGGTTGAATAAACGTGGTCCCACAACATATGCGTACGATGTGAACGTAAAGCTTTCCAGCGATGGTGGGAAGTCTTGGTCGGCAACGATAAAGCCGCACAACGATGCAACACCGACCGAGCATGGTTTTGTAACGATCTTCGACTCGCCAAAGGTTGGATCGGGTCTTGTCTGGCTCGACGGCCGCGCTATGGTAACGAAAGGAGCGTCGAACCACGATGACCACGGTGCGGGCGGTGATATGTCTCTCCGTTCGACATTTTTAAACGCGTCGAACGGTTTCAGCACGGAGATGCTGCTTGACGAGCGAACGTGTGAGTGCTGCCCAACGGCAGCCGTCGCAACGGAGAATGGAATCCTCGTTGCCTACCGTGACCGGTCGAAAGACGAAATTCGTGATATCTTTCTCACACGATACGAGAACGGGAGCTGGTCGACGCCGAGACCCATCAACAGCGATAACTGGAACATCTCGGGTTGTCCCGTGAATGGTCCCGCCCTTGCGACCGACGGTAAGAATGTAGTGATCGCCTGGTTTACGGCGCCGAATGCGGAGCCGAAGGTGAACGTCGCCTTCTCGCATGATGAAGGCAAGACGTTCGGTAATCCATTCCGCGTGGACGAGGGAAAACCACTCGGCCGACTGGACGTGGAGTTGCTGCCAGATGGATCCGCCGTCGCGCTCTGGATTGAGTACGGTGAAAATGAGGCTCGACTTCTTGCACGACGAGTGATGAAAGACGGCCAGTTGACCGCTCCCACCGCAGTTGTGCCGATCAGTCCCGAACGTGCGAGCGGCTATCCTCGGATGGCTCGCGTGGGGAATAATCTCTACTTCGCCTGGACGGATATCAAGAACGGCAAGCTGATCAAGATGGCCGCTGTCGCGGTGCAGACTCCGCAGAATTAATCGTTCCGAAATTCTCTCCTCAGCGATCCTCATTTCCCTGAATGATCGAAACAAAACTACTCCAAGTTTTAGCCGAGAGCCCAGACTCCGGTATTATTACGACTGCCGCAAAGATACTGAAGGCAGGCGGTCTTGTTGCCTTTCCGACGGAAACAGTATATGGCCTCGGCGCCGACGCTCTGAACGCTCAAGCCGTCAACAAGGTCTTCGAAGCGAAGGGCAGGCCCGCCGATAATCCTCTTATTGTTCACATTTCCCGTCAAGACCAACTCTTTGACCTTGTCGATGAGATGCCCGAGAAGGGCTCAATGCTTGCAGAACACTTTTGGCCTGGACCACTTACGCTCGTCGTCAAACGGACATTCCTTGTGCCGGAGAACGTCGCCGCGCGTCTCGATACGGTTGCAGTCCGTATGCCGGATCATCCGGTTGCATTAGCGCTCATTCAAGCCTTTGGCGGCGGTATCGTCGGTCCGAGCGCAAATCTCTCCGGCCGGCCAAGCCCGACGCTCGCGCAACATGTTCTTCACGACCTGCGCGGCAGGATCGAGTTGATTCTTGATGCGGGGCCAACGTCCATCGGCGTTGAATCGACCGTTATCGATGTAACAAGCGATCCGCCGGTTATTCTCCGCAGGGGAGGACTGGCAGTCGAGCGCATAGAAAACGTTATCGGCCGCGTTCACACATCGGAGGAGATCGAGCAGTTGCGCCGTTCTCCAGGCACACGGCACCGGCATTACGCTCCTGCGGCACAGGTTATTCTGGTTAACGAGGGCGATCAACAATCGTATGCTGAAGCTGTACAGTTGCACCGTCAGCAGGGGAAAAAAGTCGGCGCAATCATTCACACGCCGCAGCTTGCCAATCTTGAACGAAGCGAGTATGTACGGGCAATGCCGCATTCACCCGAACTCATCGCGCAGCATCTCTTCAGATTATTGCGCGAAATGGATGAGCTTGGAGTGGAAATAATTGTCGTCGAGGCGGTGCAAGACGATGGGCTGGGCGCAGCGATCATGGATCGTTTGCGACGGGCAGCAGAAAGTTCTTAGTGCAAATAAGAACATTTTGCAATATATTGACTGCCCCGAGCCGAGAATTATTTTACGTATCATCATGAAGCCTGAACAACATCATATCCTTGAAGCCTTTGCACGATTGGACGTGCAGCGGGCCGAGAGAACAGGTATTCCCGAGGCAGTGTACGCCGAGGGGAAAACGGCATCGCAGATTGCATCGCTGCTGCGGACGCTTGCAGAGAAAACAGGTTATGGCCTTGCTACCCGTGTGGGGGCAGAAAGCGCTCAGCTCATCATCGACCAAACGCCGAAGGAATTCAAGACTTCATACAACCAAACCGGCAGAACGATTCTTGTTACCCGTTCCGACTACGAGCCAAAGTCGACGGGAGGCAAGATTGCCGTTTTAGCCGCGGGAACGTCCGATGTGCCGGCCGCAGAAGAAGCACGAGTGACTGCAGAGGTGATGGGCTGCGAGGTGCTTACGTACTATGATGTCGGCGTGGCCGGGATTCATCGCTTGGTGCAGCCGCTGGAAGAGATTCTGAAGAGGGAAGTGGCGGCAGTTGTGGTTGTCGCGGGCATGGAAGGCGCCTTGCCCTCCGTCGTGCGCGGGCTTGTGCCTGTGCCGGTTATCGGTGTGCCCACAAGCATCGGCTACGGATACGGTGGCAAAGGCGAGGCAGCACTTATGAGTATGTTACAATCCTGTGCCCCGGGATTAACCGTGGTCAATATCGACAATGGATTTGGCGCCGGGGCGACGGCAGCGCTCATAGCCAACCGCGTCGTTCAAGCTGTTTCCAACTCAAGCCGATAACTCCTCCTCAAGACCGGTCGTGGCCAGAAAAGCGAAAAAGAATTTTCAGAAGAAAAAACCTTTCGGCAAGACACCGATGGTTGGCATTGTGATGGGCAGCGCTTCGGACGCGCCGGTGATGTCGGGCGCGAAAAAAGTCTTGGAGGAATTTGGCGTTCCCTATGAATTCAAAGTCGTTTCCGCTCACCGAACGCCCGACCAGATGTTTCGTTACGCTGAAACGGCTGCCGTCAGAGGCATTCTCGTGATCATCGCGGGCGCCGGCGGCGCAGCCCATCTTCCGGGCATGATTGCCTCAAAGACGTCGCTTCCCGTCGTAGGCGTACCTGTGCGGACACGGTCGATGAACGGTTTGGACTCGCTCCTCTCGATTGCCCAGATGCCGAAAGGTATTCCTGTGGCGACTGTGGCCGTGGATAACGCGGCAAACGCAGCACTGCTTGTCGTGAGAATTCTGGGCACGAAGTTTCCCGCTCTGCGGGGTCGCATGGATCACTACCGCGAGAAGATGAAGAAAATGGTTTTGAAGGCATCCCGCAGACTGCTGCGGGATTCGACAAGAGCACGCGTATGAAGGTGCTGCTGCCTCCCGCGGTTATTGGCATTATCGGCGGCGGACAGTTGGGGATGATGACCGTCCGAGAGGCGCAGCGGATGGGGTATCGAACGATTGTCTGGGACCCCAACTCGCGCTGTGCGGCATCCCGGTTGGCCGACGAGACCATTGCAGCACCGTTCGACGACCTGAATGCCGCAACGATCCTTGCCGACAATGCAGATGTGGTTACCTACGAGTTCGAAAACGTCAACAGCAACGCTGTTGAAAAATTAGAAAAGACTGTTCCGGTTTTTCCGGGGAGCGAGATTCTCAAGATCGCCCAACATCGGCGCATCGAAAAGTCGGAATTGGTAAAGCGCGGTTTCCCCGTTGTTCCTCACCGTATTGCGTCGAAGACGATTGAGGTCGAGCGGGCAATTGCGGAACTAGGATTACCCCTCGTCATCAAAACAGCGATGACAGGCTACGACGGGAAAGGGCAGTCGGTTATTCGTTCACGAGGGGACGCTGATCAGTTTCTCCGCCAACTTCAGGAGGGCGCGACGGAATACGTGGTCGAGAAATTCCTGGAGTTGCAGTGCGAGCTTTCGTGTATTGCAGTACGAGGCTTTGATGGTCGTGTTGCGACATTTCCTATCACTGAAAATGTCCATCGTAACAACATCTTGCACCGGACAACAGTCCCCGCCCGTATCTCGGATATTATTACAACGCGGGCGGCAGAAATGGGTCGGGACATTATCGAGTCGTTCAGAATGGTCGGGGTACTTTGTGTCGAAATGTTTGTTACGAATGACGGTTCCCTGATTGTCAATGAATTGGCACCGCGGCCGCATAATTCGGGACACTATTCCCTCGATGCCTGTACTTGCTCACAGTTCGAGGCGTTGGTGCGTGCGGTGTGCGGGTTGCAGATAGTGACGCCAACGTTGTTGTCTCCGTCTGCGATGGTAAATCTCCTCGGGAAACACCTTGAGAAACTTGATGTCCCGACGGTGATGACATGGGAAGGCGTAAAACTACACCTCTACGGCAAGAACAAGGCGGAAGCGAACAGAAAAATGGGGCATGTGACGGTCCTGGCGAATTCGATACGGGAAGTGGATGAACAAGTAAAAAAGATTGAGGCAATGATTGGAGAAGCGTTAAACTGAGGAAAAGCAATGGCAGAAGCACAATGTCCGTCGTGTGGTTCGGGAGTAAAAGCAGGCATGAGGTTTTGTCGACAGTGTGGGAGCGACCTTGCAACCGTCGAGACTGTCGAGTCGTCCAGCCAACAGGCGACCAAGCCGAAGATGAAGCTCATCGCGGCCGGGCTGATATTCGTTGTTCTCGTCGGTGGACTCTCGGCCTATTTTGGCGTTCTCTTTCGCGAATTTCACCCGGTGATTGAAATGCAGCCGACGGTCGTGGTCCCGATCGAGTACGGTGTTACGCAGAAAATCCCCAGCCAACAGATCAAGGCGCGCATGGATGAGGGTTTCATCACCATTCCACTGCAACGGGTAATCGACATGAAACTGGTGCGGTTCTTCGACCCGGAGGGAATTCAGCATCTGCCGTTGATTGCCTACATCACGCCGGAAGGGAAGCTTGTCACCGCGATCAGCAAGAGCGAAATTTGCCAGTCAGAAGATTTCTATCTCGAGGGGCACAACATCCATTGTGCTTCATGTCCCTCGTACTGGAACATGTCCAGCCTCGAAGCCTATGCCTGTTGTCAGCGTTACTATCCGGACCCGGTTCCGAGCGCTCTCGTCGGCAACGACGTGCGCATTGATGCGGAGCGCGTCCGCAACTGGCGCCCACGAGGTTAAGTCGGATCTCCAATCGTAGAGAGAGGATCGATGTCGAAGAACAACGCACTGAACAGATGGGTTGATGAGGCCGCAAGACTTGCAAGACCGGATACAGTCTTTTGGTGTAACGGCTCCGATGAAGAGTACGAGACATTTATCGACACAATGCTGCGTGAGAAGACTCTTTTCGAGCTGAATCCAAGAACCTACCCGAACTGTTATCTCCACCGCAGCGACCCCAGCGATGTCGCCCGCACGGAAAACCTCACCTTCATTTGCACCTCCAACAAAGACGACGCAGGCCCCACCAACAACTGGATGAACCCGATAGAAGCCAAAGAAAAAGTCGGCAAACTCTTCGATGGAAGTATGAAAGGCCGTACGATGTACGTCATTCCGTACTTGATGGGTCCGGCTGGATCTCCGTACAGCCGCGTCGGAGTTCAGGTCACCGACAGTCTCTACGTTGCGGCAAACATGCACATCATGGCGCGTGTCGGGCAGGTAGCGCTCGACCATCTCGGCAGCTCGGAGAATTTTGTTCCCGGCTTGCACACACTGAGCGATCTGTCTCCCGACCGCCGTTTCATTCTCCATTTCCCGGAAGAGCGCTTGATCTGGAGTATCGGCTCCGGCTACGGCGGCAACGCATTGTTGGGGAAAAAGTGCTTTGCGCTGCGCATCGCAAGCTACATGGCGAAGCAAGAGGGGTGGATGGCGGAGCACATGCTGATCATCGGCTTGGAGGATTCTTCCGGTCATGTGACCTACATGGCAGGCGCGTTTCCCAGCGCTTCAGGCAAGACAAACCTCGCGATGATGATTCCCGCCTTGCAGGACCAGGGGTACAAGGTCTGGACCGTGGGAGACGATATCGCCTGGATGTACATCGACCAAGAAGGACAGTTACGTGCGATCAATCCGGAGGCGGGGTTTTTTGGCGTCGCTCCGGGCACGAGCTACAAGACGAATCCAATTGCCATGGACACGATCAAAAAGAATACGATCTTTACAAACGTAGCACTCACGTCAAACAACGAGCCGTGGTGGGAAGGGATCGGCACACAAGCGCCTGCCGGAACTCTCGATTGGCAGGGAAGGCCCTGGAAGTCCGGCGGCGAACCCGCGGCGCATCCCAACTCGCGCTTCACTACTCCCGCTCGGCAATGTCCCTCGATTTCACCGAAGTGGGAGGACCCCAAAGGCGTTCCCATTTCCGCTCTCATTTTCGGAAGCAGGCGATCGCGTGTGGTGCCTCTGGTCTGCCAGGCGTTCGATTGGCAGCATGGCGTGTTCATGGGTGCGAGCATGGGTGCGGAGACGACGGCTGCGGCGACTGGAGCGGTCGGCGTTGTCCGTCGCGATCCAATGGCGATGTTGCCGTTCTGCGGCTACCACATGGGCGATTACTTCGCGCACTGGCTCTCGATGGGCAAGAAAATGAGAAAGCCCCCGCTCATCTTCCGCGTGAACTGGTTCCGGAAGAGCCAGAAAGGCGAGTTTCTCTGGCCGGGATACGGGGAGAATATTCGCGTGCTCGAGTGGATCTTGCAGCGGATTCGAGGAATGGGCAAAGCGGTGGAAACCGCGATTGGATATCTTCCAACCCGGGATGCCCTCAACACGGAAGGATTGAAGCTACCGGAAGGCGCGATGGAAACCCTGACGAGAGTCGACCAAAACGGATGGCTCGAAGCCTCGGATGGCATTTCGGAATTCTTTCAACAATTTGGCGACCGAATGCCCCAGGAGTTGTGGGATGAGCACGCCAGAATGGAGGAACGGCTTTCACAGCCTGCGTAGCAAGCGCCATAACTATCTTTACGATTTCTTAACACCGGGGCCATCGGTTTTTCTTATATCAGACATTTGAAAAATTCAATTCCTTTGTCATGCCGACGAGTCCCGATGAGCATCTCATCGGGACGACGAGGAATGGTTCGACTGAGCCTTCGTGCTGAGCCTCAGGCGAAGCGCTCACGACGAAGTCTCGCTTTCTGTGCTACATGAGGAGGTCAGATTCCTCTCCCGCACTCCGTGCGGGATCGGAATGACATTATCTTTTGAATTATTCACTGATGTTACGCAAGATACAAATATTGCCACGACCTTCAGGTCGTGGAACACGAATCCATAAGCATCTGGCGGGCTTTAGCCCACAGATACATCGAGTATTGGGTTAAAACCCCATAAAAAGGGGCATTCCCTGATCCACGAGCTAAAGCTCGTGGCAATCGCTTGGTACGTTTCAGCAACTCCATTCATCTTGGAGACAGAATTTTCACCATCTGCGTAACATCAGTTATTCATAAAGGAGAGTATCAGTTTGAAGTTATCTCACGGGGTGAACGTTTCACTATTTTCTCTTTGTGCTCTTCGTGGCTAAAGTTCTTGCCCCGCCGTCCTGAGCCCTGAGCTTGACGAAGGGTCGAAGGATTATGCGGGGGGTCTTTGCAATGAATAAAAAAATTTTTACATTAACATTCACCTATCTAAGAGGAGAACCATGAGACACTTTACAGATTTTCTCAGCCCGGTTGTCCCGCATCTTAGGATTCCACTTTTGCGGGATTCAAAAAGCGGAACACACACCGCACCGGCCCGCCTGATCCTCCCGACAAGTCGGGATCGGGACGGGCTGGCATCTCATTTACAAACCACGACTACAACACGTTCTCCCAAAGGAGGCAATATGAAACGGATTGGTACAAACTTGTTCTTCCTAGTCGCGCTGCTCCTGCTCACCGGCATGACCGCATGGGGGCAGAACAGTAATGTTGATAT